>JAQCHM010000108.1 GCA_027730885.1 Actinomycetota bacterium
ATTGGCCGGGGCGGCGTAGTGGACGTTGTTGGTGGCGATGACCTCGACCCCGGCGCGGGCCGACAGTTGCACCATGGCGTCGTTGCGGGCGCTGTCGAGCGGCGTCCCGTGATCCCAGAGTTCGATGAGGACACCGGCTGGGCCGAACCGGTCGATCAGCGCGCCGAGCGATCGGGCCGCAGCCGCCGGCCCCTCTCGTTCGAGGGCCCGAGGCACCGCGCCCTTGCGACAGCCGGTGAGGCAGACGAGATGGTTGAACTCATCGGCCCGCAGCCACTGGTCGAGGTCGGTGAGCGCGAACCGCGGCGCCCCCTTCTCCCCCGCCAGCTGGGATTCGCTGATGACCCGGGCCAAGGCGGCGTACCCCTTGGGGTTGCGGGCAAGCAGCAGCAGGTGGGTGCCGTCGGGGTCGGCCTGACCGGGCGAGATGTCGAGTTTGTCGACGGTCAGTTCGGCCCCGAAGACCGTTGGCAACCCGACGACCCTGGCTGCTTCGGCGAACCGAACCACCCCGTAGAACCCGTTGTGATCGGTGATCGCCAGCGCCTCCAACCCAAGATGCACGGCCTCTTCGACCAGCGCCTCGGGCGCCGACGCCCCATCGAGAAAGCTGAAACTGGAGTGGCAGTGCAACTCGGCGTAGGGAACCCCGCGAGGCCGTGCAGGTTGCGGCAAATCAACAGCCGGCTGATACGGCTCCCGCTTACGAGACCACGCCGGGCTGTCCCCACCATCCGCCCCCTCCGGCCGATCAGACAAGCTCCGATCAGACAGCGTTCGATCAGACAGCACCGCTTCGAGTTGTCGCCACGGCAGCGGCGGATTGCCCCATCCCATCGCCTCATGATAGCGAACACATGTTCGCCATGACAACGGCATCCCTCTCGCGTTCTGCAAGCCCACGCCACCTCACCTCCGTTCTGCAAGCCCAAGGCCCAACCACAGGAGGGCCGGGTCTTGCAGAACGGGGGAGCGAGGGCTGGAGCTTGCAGTTCATGCCAAGTTGCTATTCATGCCGGGTCGGAAGCAGGACGGTCGGAGGCAGTACCGAGCAAGGGGGCGGCGAGTCTGGCCATCAGCGCGAGCGACTGGAACAGCTCGTCGGCCGAAGTGTCTTTTGGGTCGAGACGGGCGTAGAGCTCGATGCCGAGGAAGAGGGCCGCGATCGACCGCACCACGAGGGGGATCGGCAACACCTGGCCGAGTGGTGAACCGGCAAAGGCTCGCCGGAGGGCTCCCTCGATCAAGTCGTCCCACGGCGCCAGGATTTCGAGCACTCGCGAGCCGAGGTCGCTTGAGGTCGACCAACCAGCGACGATGGCCGACAACGCCGGCCAATCGGGATCATCCCGATTTCCGTGCAGCTCGGCCGCGACCGCAACCAGCCCGTCGAGACTGTCGACGGCTTCGAGCACTTGACTGAATCGTTCGATCCGCCGATCGTTCGCCCGCTGGAGCGCAGCGAGCAACAGGTCGTCGATCGAGCCGAAGTGATAGAAGATCAGCGCTTGGTTCACCTCGGCGGCTCGGGCGATCGACCGGGCCGTCGTACCGACCAGCCCGGACTCGCCGACGACGGCGAGGGCCGCATCCAGGAGACGATCGCGGGTTTCCTCGCCACTCTGGTTGCGGGCCTTGCGTGAACGACCAGCCGGTTCGGTTGCCATGAGGTGGAGTGTGACAGGGTCAGGGCTGCACGGGGGGCGGCGGCGTGAAGTTCGGCATTGCCGGCTGATAGCTGATAGGCCCGACGAGCATCGGGTGACGATCGCGGTGGGTCCGTATCCGCCAGAAGATCAGCATGTTGAACAAATAAATCACACCCAGCGACAGCAACAACAAGGCGAGGTGTCGAATGAGATCACTGAACGCCTCCACGAGACCGCGATAGCTGCTGTCCAGCCGATAGATCAGCAGGGCGTAGCCGAGGTTCAACAGGTAGAAGCCGATGACGAGGAGGCGGTTGACCGACAGGCCCAGCTCCTCGTTGTCGAAGACGTCGCGCAGGAACAGTTGACCGTTGTTGAACAGCGTGCGAGCCAGCCAGACGACGATTCCCAAGGCCGTGGTGGCATAGATGAGGTAGAACCCGATCAAGGTGCGATCGGAGAGCTGGTTGAGGAGGTCGTTGGAGTCCATGTCTTTTCCTTTGTTTTGATCGTTTGCTCAATATTGTGCATATGCTCAATATTCACCTCTGTCAACGTTGTTCGTCCCCGCGCTGCGGCACTTGCCCGGTCGTTCTGCAAGTCCGCCCCACCTCAGCCTCGTCCTGCAAGCCCAAGGCCCAACCACAGGAGGGCTGGGGCTTGCAGAACGTGGGGGGTCCGGGTGGGAGGGGGTCGGAGCGGGAGGTTGGGGTTGGCGCTATCTGGCACCAGAGGTCGTTTGGGGCCACACTGACCGGATGGATTCACGCCGACATGCGGACGGATCAGTCAAGTGGCGCATTGGGCTGGCGTGGCGCGAGCTCCGGCGGGGCGCGTCGGCGGCCAAGGTCAAGGACTTGTTCTACGACGTCGGCGACGACAGCATCGACATGGCGTTGGCCGATGCGCTGGCGCTGATCAATCAACAGGGCCCACTTCGGATGGGCGAACTGGCCGATGCCCTCCACATCACGCCGGCTTCCACCACGCGAGCGGTGGCCTGCCTCGCCGAACGTGGGTTCGTCGAGCGGGTCAAATGCGAAGACGACCTGCGATCGGTGGTCGTGTCGGTCACCGAGTCCGGCCGAAGCCATTACGCATCCATCGCCGAACGGCACAGTCGGGGGCTCGATCTGCTGCTCGCCGACTTCAACGAAGCAGAACAGCGCCTCTTCGCCGATCTGCTCGAGCGATACGTCGCCGCCGTCGAGAACCTGGTCACCACCACCCACCCCGACGAGCTGGCGCCGCTCCCTCGTTGAGACCATCTCGCTGAGACCATCTCGCCTCAGCCGACCCGGCAGTGACCGCTGGCACACCGGTCACCAATCGGCCAGACTCTCGTTCGGTTCTTCTTCAGCAACGAAACGAGACACACCCATGAAAGCCGCTGTACTCAATGCCATTCCCGGCGTTCTCGAGATCGAGGACATCGACGTCGGCGAGCCCGGTCCACGCGAAGTGCTCGTCCGTACGGTCGCCGCCGGCCTTTGCCACAGCGACCTGCACTTCATGGAAGGCAAGTACCCGTACCCCTGCCCCGCCGTGCTCGGCCACGAGTCTGCGGGCATCGTCGAAGCAGTCGGTTCGATGGTCCGTTACGTCAAGCCGGGCGACCATGTCATCACCTGCCTGTCCGCCTTCTGCGGGCACTGCTCGCAGTGCACCGACGGCCACCTGTCGCTCTGCGAGAACAAGGACACCGAACTCGTCCGTCAGCCCGGCGAAGGCAATCGCCTGAGCCGAGGGGGCGACCCGGTCAACCAGTTCCTACACCTATCGTCGTTCGCCGAATTCATGCTGGTCCACGAACAGACCGTGGTGAAGATCGACAACGAGATGCCACTGGACAAAGCCGCGCTCATCGGCTGTGGCGTCACCACCGGCATGGGTGCCGTCTTCCGCACCGCCAAGGTCTCAGCCGGCGACACCGTTGCGGTGATCGGCTGCGGCGGCATCGGCCTGTCGGCCATCCAGGGCGCTCGCATCGCGGGCGCCAACAAGGTGATCGCGGTCGACATGGTGGCGTCCAAGCTGCAGTTGGCCCAATCGCTCGGGGCCACCCATGTGGTCAACGCGGCCGACACCGATCCGATCCAGGCCGTGCTCGACCTCACCGGCGGCGGCGTCCACTACAGCTTCGAAGCCGTCGGCCTCAAGCAGACCGCCGAGCAGGCGTTCGGCATGCTGCGCCGGGGCGGTCAGGCCACGGTCATCGGCATGATCCCCGTCGGCACCAAGGTCGAGATCCACGGCGTCGAGTTCCTGTACGAGAAAAAGCTGACCGGATCCAACATGGGCTCGAACCAGTTCCGCACCGACATGCCCCGCTTCGTCGAGATGTACTTCGACGGACGCCTCAAGCTTGACGAGATGTTGTGGCAAACCATCGCCCTCGAGGACATCAACGAAGGCTTCGCCGAGATGAAGAAGGGCGCGGTCGCTCGGAGCGTGATCGCGTTCTGAGATGTGAATCATCATGTTCGCGGTGCTCTGGGGCGCGCGGGGTGTGGGGGCGGTAGCCCCCGCTCGGGGCGTAGCCCCGAAGATGGTGTCGGGTCGGCTCAGGCGGCTGCTGGTTCGAGGGTGACTTTGTGACCGAGGGCTTCGAGTTGGGTGACGAGTCGGCGTTGACGGGCGGTGTTGTTGCGTCGCTTGTCGAAGTAGTCGCCGCCGAGGTCGTTGTAGGGCTCGCCGTTGGTGAGGAGGTGCCAGGCGATGACCAGGATGGAGTGACCGACCGCAACCGCCGCCCGTTGAGGTCCGCGCCGGCCTCGGATCTGGGCGTATTGGGCAGCCAGGTACGTGTTCTTTGTTCGTCCGGCGGCCTGGCCGGCTTCGATCAGCGCTTTACGGAGCCATTTCGAGCCCTTGGTGGTGCGCCCGTTCTTGCGTTTCCCGGCCGATTCGTTGTTGCCAGAGCACATGCCAGCCCAGGACGCGAGATGCCCCGCCGATGGGAAGCGGGACATGTCGGCTGCGATCTCAGCGAGGATCACTTGTGCGGTCCGGGTGGACACGCCTGGGATCGTCACCAACAACGTCACCGCCGCTTCGTAAGGGTCGAGTAGCTCATCGATGCGTTTGCCGAGGGTGGCGATGGTGGCATCGATCTTATCGATACGGGCCAGCATCGACGACGCGATCAACGCGTGGTGTTCGTTGAAGCGCCCCGCGAGCGCGTCTTGGAGTTGGGGGATCTTCGAGCGAAGCCGGCCCTTGGCCATCTCGGCGAGCACTGCACTGTCGCGTTCGCCCGCGATGAGCGCGTCGATCATTGCTCGTCCTGATTTGGTCAACACGTGCGACGCGACCGACGACAGTTTCACTCCGGCGTCCTCGAGGACCTTGTGTAGACGTTGCACCTCACGGGAGCGTTCCTCGGCCAGGCCTTTGCGGTAGCGGGTCAGGTCCCGCAACGCCCGAAACGGCTCGGGCGGGATGAACGATGGCCGCACCAGGCCGTGCTCGATCAGTGACGCACCCCAGATCGCGTCCGCGACGTCGGTCTTGCGGCCCGGCACGTTGCGCATGTGGCGGGCGTTGATCACCCACACCTCTTCGACCTGGCCCTCCAGCACCCAGTGGACCGGTTTCCAGTAGACGCCGGTGGCCTCCATACCCACCAGCGTCACCTCCCGCTCACCCAACCAGTCCGCCAGCCTCAGCAGTTGCGAGGTCGTGGTTCCGAACTCGGCCACTTCCTCACGGCGGCCGCCTTGCCCGTCGGGTGTTCGCGCGCACGCCACCACGCTGTCGCGGTGCACGTCCAAGAATGCGCACCGCTCAACGATCACTTCCATCTCGATCAGCTCCCTTCCGTTGTCAATGGACGCCGATCCGGATGGGAGACTCGTACGAAGAGACTGAGATACGTGCTCGGAGCAACAGAACGGAGCGCCAGAGCCTCCCGGGTTCAAGCTAACGACGGGCTCCAGACGCCATAGAAAACACGACCTCGGCCCGGACCGACACCCAGATTCTCATCCGAACGAGGGCGTCCCGCCAGAGACATGGGAGCTAACGGCATCCAGCACCCTCGAGCAGCATTGGGCGGTAGGGAGCGGATTCGAGGGTCGCCAGATGCCGCTCAGGGAAGGACTCATTCCGGAGGCCTCTGACCCGTGGGAGCTGAGGTCAGCTGTCCTGCATGCCGCCGCCGTCCAGCGCGGAGCGAGCTGTTGAGCGCATGCGGCGCAGCAGCCGACCCTCGATCGCCACCACGTGGGGGTGCGCCCCGCCGTTGGCGGTGGCCGCGGTCTGCCACGAGGCGAGTCGCTGCTGCGCGGTGGGCGGATCGGCCAACTCGGCGCAGTCGAGGCGATTGCCCTCGAGGTCGACGGTGATCGTGTCACCGTCCTCGACGAGCGCGATCGGGCCCGCAAGGTAGGCCTCGGGCGATATGTGCCCGATTACGAGCCCCACGGACCCCCCGGAGAAGCGCCCGTCGGTCATGAGCGCCACGGTGATGTCGCGCTGGCGACACAGCGCAGTGATGCGAGACGTCGGGTCGAGCATCTCGGGCATACCGGGCGCGCCGCGCGGGCCCACATAGCGGATCACGATCATGTCGCCGTCAGAGATCACTTCCGGGCGATCAGCCAGGGTGTCGATCAGGCTCTGCTCGCTGTCGAACACCCGCGCTCGGCCGATGAACTGCCCGTTGACGATGCCCCGCTCGACGCCGGCCAGCTTGAGGATCGCGCCTCCATCGGGCGCCAAGTTTCCGTGCAGCAGCCGCAGCCCGCCGGTGCTCTTGAAGGGCGCCGCTAGTGGGTGCACCACCTCGCCGTCGGGCGCAGGGGGCGCGAGGCGGGCGACCTGCTCCGCAAGCGTCTCCCCGGTGCAGGTGCGGGTGCTGCCGTCGAGCCAGCCGCCGCGCAGCAGTTCGGCGACGATTACCGGTAGGCCCCCGACGTCTTCCACGTCGACCATCGAGTACGCGCCGAACGGCCGCATGTTCACCAGCACGGGCAACCGGCTGGAGAGGTCGTTGAACTCCTCTTGACTCATGACCTGGCCCCAAAAGTCGAGGCCCGCGGAGCGCGCGAGTTCGACGGCGTGCAGCGCCACGTTGGTCGAGCCGCCCATCGCCATCGTGACGGTCACGGCGTTGCGCAGGGCGGCCGGGGTCACGATGTCGCGCGGCCGGAGGCCGATGTTGTGCATCGTGACCAGGCAGTCGACGAGCTCGGCCGGGAACTGTTCGAGGCGACGCGGGTCCTCGGAGGCAGGCGCCACCATGTGGAGGGGCTCCATGCCGAGAACCGCGATGAACGTCTGCATGGTGTTGTAGGTGAACATGCCGCCACAGCTGCCCTGGCCGGGGCAGGCGTGAAGCGCCGTGCGCGTGCGGGTCTCGTCGTCGGCGCTGGCCACTTGGAACGCGGCCACGATGTCGAGGCGTTCGTTGGTCACCGGGTCCACGCCGGGGTGAATCGACCCGTCCGAGAGCAGCACCGCGGGCACGTTGAAGTCGAGGATCGCGGCGAGCGTGCCGACCGGCGGCTTGTCGCAGGCCACCACGGCGATCACACCGGCCATGTCGCTGGCTCGCAGGTGGAGCTCGGTGGCATCGTTGACCGCTTCGCGCCCGATCAGCGAGTAGCGCATCTGGGCGGTGCCGTTGAGCTGGCCGTCGGACACTGCGAGCGTGAACCCCGGCGCGATCAGCCGGATGGGCAACCCATCGCGGGCAACCCGGGCCGACATGGCCTGATGCACCGCGTCGACCTTGCTGCGCACGCCCAGGTAGCACTGGCTGTCCCCGAGGTTGCCGAGCACGCCCCACACTGGCTCGTGGATGAGCGTGGGATCCTCCCCGAGCCAGCGGGCAGTGCCCACCCGCTGGACGTCGCGGCCTGGGTTGCCGGACACGAACACGTGCGTCTCTCGGGCTTGTCCTTCGGCCACGTCTACTCTCCTCACGGTCGGGCTCGGCCGGAAGCCGGCAGCCTCGGGCATTCTGCCCAGCAATTCTTATCGACCAACGCGCGCAAGTCGATCTGGTCGTCGAACGTGGCGACGGCTTTGTCACGGGGTTCGAGACCGTAGAGGTTCTTCTGCGGTCTCGAGACCTTCACCGACCCCTACGTTGACGTGAGCCTGAGCCAGTCGATGCGCCGCCTTCATTTCACCCGGTTCCTGTCATCCGAAGACAGCATCCGGGGCTTCGTGTGCGACATCGTCGACGGCCCGATGCACGATGAGGTCGGCGTGTCCCCTGCGGGGACCCTGTGACCCGCTATCGGTGGGTCGCTGCCTGGAAGGCCGAAGGATTCCGGACCACAACCGCCTGCGAGGTCGCTGACGTGTCCCGCCAGGACGCTCCGGTCGCGTTCTGGTTCTGGCAGGCACGCTCGGTGTTCAGCGCGGCCGGCGGAAGTAGTCGAGAGTCCGCCGCAACGCGCTGATCACGTCGCTCACGTCCTCATCGGACAGCGCCGGCCCCAGCGGCAGCGAGAGCGTCTGATCCGAGATCCGGTCGGCGACCGGATAGTCCCCAGGACGCAGCGCGAACCGCTCGCGGAAGTAGCTATGGCGATGCACCCCGCGGTAGTGCACACCGGTGCCGATGCGTTGCCGGTGGAGGGCAGCCACAATGTCGTAGCGGCTGGCCGTGACGGCATCGAGGTCGACGAGAACGGTGTAGAGGAGGCGGCCGTGACGCGTATTGGATTCTTCGGGCGCCGGCAGCAACAGGGGCAGGTCGCCTAGGGGTCAATCGAAACGTTATCTGGTTGTCATCTACACCAACCGTTCAGGGGTTGACAGGCGTCCCCCGCGCTTCTCAGTAGTTCAGTAAGTCAGTAACGCAGTAGCTCCGTAGAAGCGGAGGGTCAACACCATCGAGCGACACGACAGCTCCACACCACCCGACGACCCCGCCGAGCAGGTCGTCTCCCCAGCCCTCCACGATCTGTTAGCCGACGTCATCCAGCGAGAACACGAGCGGCTCGCCTTCGTCGAGAGCCTCGCCCGGCGCGCTGAAGTTCTCGGCCACGACCCGGGCTGGTACGTGCGCATCATCGCCAACCCGTTCCTGACCATCTATGACGTGCGCGTTCACGAGGCGCTTCGGGAACTTCGCACCGCCGAGATCGAGCGCATCCTCATCGACGCTCTCCGGCATCTCACCGCTGAATCCCGCCGATACCTGCACAACGTTGGCTACCCGGATCTCGATACGATCTTGCCCGACGGTCCCAAACCGCCAGAGCCGTAGCGCCCCGGCCACCAACGACCCGGAAGCAGGGGAGTGGGTGCAGTATCCCCGTAGTTCAGTAAGTCAGTAGCTACGCCCGCCGCCATGCGCCTCGCCATCGCCAACCTCAAGGGCGGGACGGGCAAGACCACCAGCGCCGTCTACCTGGCCTGCGCCCTCGCCCAATCCGGCTCCACGCTCCTCATCGACACCGACCCCCAGGGTTCGGCCTCGCTGTGGGCCGAGAACGCCACGGATCTGCCGTTCTCCACCGTCGCCGTCCCGTCCCCGGCGGTAGCGCGGCAGGGGAGAGACCTCGCCGAGCGCTACGACCACATCGTCATCGACACCCCACCCGGTCACCCGGGCATCACCTCGGCCGCCCTGGCCATCTGAGGGGGACCCGTTTGGTGGTCCAGTCGCTACGCGGCTTGGGGTTGGTGGGTGTAGGCCC
>JAQCHM010000109.1 GCA_027730885.1 Actinomycetota bacterium
GAGGTCGCGTACTTCGAGTGCCTCCACGAGCTCAAGCTCATCGTCGACCTCATGTACGAAGAGGGCATCGCCGGCATGCGCTATTCGGTCTCCGACACCGCCGAATTCGGTGACCTCGTCAGCGGGCCCCGCGTCATCAACGCCGCGGTCAAGTCCGAGATGCAGGGCATCCTCACCGACATCCAGGACGGCACCTTCGCCAAGCGTTGGGTCGAGGAGAGCCGCCAGGGCCGCCCGAACTTCCTCCGCCTCGAAGCCGCGGGCCACGACCATCCCATCGAGAAGGTCGGCGCCGAACTTCGGGCCATGATGCCGTGGATCTCCGAGGGCAAGGGTTCGGTACGCGACGCCTCCGGCGGGCAGGGCTGATGGGAGAGTTCGTCACTGTTCAGGAGACCGATCACGACGGCGTCGCCGTCATCCGTCTCGATCGCCCGAAGGTGAACGCACTCAACACCCAGGTCGGCCACGAACTGTTGGCCGCAGCCACCGAGATCGAGACCCGCTCCGACATCAGGGCGGTGGTGTTGTGGGGCGGACCGCGGTTCTTTGCGGCCGGTGCCGACATCAGCGAGTTCCCGGTCAACGACGGGATTCGTGACCCGTCAGGCATGGTCGACGCACTGAACGCCGCCAACTTCAAGCTCGAGAACCTGCCACAGATCACCATCGCCGCCGTCAACGGGTTCGCCCTCGGTGGGGGCTGCGAGCTCTCGATGAGCACCGACTTTCGGATTTGTGGCGAGGGCGCGGTGTTCGGCCAGCCCGAGATTCTGCTCGGCCTCATCGCCGGCGCCGGTGGGACCCAGCGACTCACCCGATTGATCGGCATCACCAAGGCCAAGGAACTCAACTACACCGGACGCAACGTGAAGGCCGACGAGGCCCTGGCCATCGGTCTCGTGTCGGCGGTCCATCCCGACGATCAGGTCCTGGACCAGGCCCTCGAGCTTGCCGCTCGCTACGCCAAGGGCCCGGCTGCGCTGGCCAACGCCAAGAAGGCCATCATGGACGGTCTCCATGTCTCGATCGAGGAGGCCATCACGGTCGAACGCAGCGAGTTCATCGCATCGTTCCAGACCGACGACGCTGTCATCGGCATCAAGAGCTTCCTCGAGCAGGGCCCCGGCAAAGCCGCCTTCACCGGCCGTTGACTTCGGCCGAACTGCCCGAGTTCCCCGTCCCGGGGGACGTCGGCGAGATCCTCATCACGTCCGAACAGATCCAGGCGCGGGTGGCCGAACTCGGTCACCAGATCGCGTCGGACCTGGCCGGCGAGGTCCCGCTGCTGGTCGGGATCCTCAAGGGAAGTGCGCTCTTCACCGCCGACCTGATGCGGGCGGTCACCGGACCGGTCGAGATCGACTTCATGGCGGTGTCCTCCTACGGCGACGCCACCAAGTCCAGCGGCATCGTGCGCATCGTCAAGGACCTCGATGCGCCCGTCGCCGGTCGCCACGTCATCCTGGTCGAGGACATCGTCGACACCGGACTGACGCTGCGGTATCTGCTCGAGCACCTGAGCGCCCAGGGCCCAGCGTCGCTGCGAACGTGCGCCCTGCTCATTCGGGAGGAACGGACCAGCCGCGAGGTCGAAGTGGACTACGTCGGCTTCGCCGTCCCCGACGCGTTCGTCATCGGCTACGGCCTCGACGTCGCCCAGCGCTACCGCAACCTCCCCTACATCGCCACCTACACCGGCCCCACCTGAACCCGGCATCGGGAGTGCCGCAGTGCCGTTTTAGGCGCCTACACACTCCCGATCCCGGGGGTGGTTCGGGATTGGGACGGTATTCTTGAGCGTTTTCGTCGGGAATCGGTCTAGCCTGTCGCCACCAAGGAACGTGACGGACGCGAAGGAGAGCTGGCATGGCCGGTGAGTGGAGATTCGAGACCAAGCAGATTCACAGCGGGCAGGAGCCCGATTCAGCGACGGGTGCCCGAGCCGTTCCGATCTATCAGACGACGGCCTACCAGTTCCGCGACGCCCAGCACGCGGCCAACCTGTTCGCGCTGGCCGAACCGGGCAACATCTACACCCGGATCATGAACCCCACCCAGGGTGTGCTCGAGGTCCGCCTGGCGGCGCTCGAGAACGGCCTGTCGTCCACCGCAGCCGGGGTTCCCGGCGCCCTGGTCGTTGCGTCGGGTCAGGCAGCGGAGTCGTTGGCCATCATGAACATCGCCGAGGCCGGCGATCACATCGTCGCCGGCGCCGCGCTGTACGGCGGCACCTACAACCTCCTCCACTACACCCTTCCCAAGTTCGGGATCGAGACCACGTTCGTCAACGACATCGACGACCTCGACGCCTGGCGCGCGGCCGTCAAGCCCAACACCAAGCTGTTCTACGGTGAGTCCATCGGTAATCCGATGAACAACGTGCTCGACATCGAGGGTGTCGCTTCGGTCGCGCACGACGCCGGGGTCCCGCTCATCATCGACAACACCGTTGCCTCGCCCTATCTCATTCGCCCGCTCGAATGGGGTGCGGACATCGTCGTGCACTCGGCCACCAAGTTTCTCGGTGGCCACGGCACCTCCATTGCCGGTGTCATCGTCGACGGCGGTTCGTTCGAGTTCTCCGACGCCGAACGGTTCCCCAACTACAACTCACCCGACCCCAGCTATCACGGCCTGCAGTACTGGCCCATGCTCGGCGCCGGTTCGTTCATCGCCAAGGCCCGTATCCAGTTGCTTCGCGACTTCGGCCCGTCCATCAGCCCGTTCAACGCCTTCCAGGTGATCCAAGGGGTCGAGACCCTGTCACTGCGGATGGAGCGTCACGTCCAGAACGCCCAGAAGGTCGCCGAGTGGCTGGCCGCCCGGTCCGACGTCGAGTCGGTCAACTTTGCCGGACTGCCTTCGTCACCGTGGTATGCCAACGCTCAGAAGTACAGCGGCGGCCGGGGCGCCGGGTCGGTGCCCTCGTTCATCATCGCCGGGGGGCGCGAGGCGGGGGAGCGCTTCGTGAACGCGCTGACGCTGCACAGTCATGTCGCCAACATCGGCGACGTGCGGTCGTTGGTGATCCACCCGGCATCCACCACGCACTCCCAACTCACCCCCGAGGAGCAGGTGGCCACCGGCGTGCACCCCGGCTTGGTGCGTCTGAGCGTCGGCCTCGAGTCGATCGACGACATCCTGGCCGACCTCGAAGTCGGATTTGCCGCAGCCAAGGGCTGAGGACCGTCCACAGTCAGGACAGCCCGGGAACTGACGGTCGGGGTGTCTGGCTAGAGTTGCCGGACACCCCCACAGTTTGGAGACCCCTGTGCCCGCATGCCCCGAAACCGACGGTTCGAGCCCCCAGCAACGCAGCTTCGACGGGCCGTTCCCGATGTGCATCGACCCGGCGAAGCGCTACACCGCCGAGATGGTCACCAGCATGGGCACGCTGATCCTGGCCCTCGACCCGGTGGGTGCGCCGAAGACGGTCAACAACTTCGTCTGCCTCGCTCGCTACCACTACTTCGACGGACTGGCGTTCCACCGGGTCATCCAGGGCTTCGTCCTCCAGGGCGGCTGCCCTGAGGGTTCGGGGCGGGGCGGCCCCGGCTACCGCTTCGAGGACGAGCTGCCGGCCCCTGGTCGTTATGAGCTCGGCTCCTTGGCGATGGCCAACGCCGGCCCCAACACCAATGGCAGCCAGTTCTTCGTCATCTCGGGCCCGAGCGGGATGGGCCTGCCTCCTGCGTACTCGCTGTTCGGCAAGGTCGTGAAGGGCCTCGAGCACGTGGCCGAGATGGAGAAGGTCAAGACCGGGCCGGGCGACCGCCCGGTCGTCGACATGGTCATCGAGTCGGTCACCATCACCGAACACGAGGACTGACCCTCCCCGGGTGCGCCATGAACGAGATCCTCGATGTCGATTTGATCACGTTCGAATCTGGGACCGATGCGCAGCGGCGCGCCGTCGTCGACGGTGTCATGTCGTCGCTGCGCAACGGGTTCGTCTACACCAGCACCGACCTCAGTGAAGACCTGCTCGACACGGCCTACGGCATGCTGCAGCAGTTCTTCTCGCTGCCCGTCGAGGAGAAGCGAAAGGCCGTCGCTCCCGGCACGCACGGCCAGACCGGCTACACCGGGCTGCTGGTCGAGACGGCGGCCGTCAGCGACGTTCCCGACTGGAAGGAGATGCTCAACTGGGGCGACGAGGTTCCCCTCGGGCATCCACTCCAGACGAAGTATCCGGCCCGCTATCCCCGCCGGTTGCTCCCCGAGGAGCAAGTGCCCGGAATCACCGAGGTGCTGCATGCCTTCCACCAGCGAGTCCTCGACGTCCAGCGACGTTTTCTGCGCATCATCGCCCTCGGCATCGGATGTCACGAGTCCTTCTTCGACACGATGACCACCGACGGCACGACGCTCACCAGGGCCATTCACTACCCCGCTATGGACCTCGCTCCTGGCGGCGGGCACGTCTGGGCGGGAGAGCACGCCGACATCAACCTGATCACGGCCCTGCCCCGGGCCACGGCCCGAGGGCTCCAGGTCAAGGTGGGTGAACCCGGCGACCAACGCTGGATCGATGCCGTACCCCCGGACCGTCACGTCATCGTCAACACCGGCATCATGCTGGAGCACCTCACCAACGGTGTCATTCCTTCCGGCATTCACCGAGTGGTCGCCGACCCGGCCCAGCCCGGCGACCGGTACTCGGTCGTCCAGTTCGCTCATCCGACGCCGTGGACCATCCTCTCGCCAGTGCCCACCTGCGTCACGCCCGACAACCCCCAGCGCTTCGCTCCGATCGAGGCCGGCGACCGGCTCGACCAGGTGCTCTACGAGATCAATCTCATCGAGGACGCGCGCCGGGTCTAGGTCGGTGCGGGGCTACTACGCTGGTGCCATGACCGAGAAGACCTTCACCGAACAAGAGCTGCGTGAACGACTGAACCCCGTTCAGTTCGAGGTCACGCAATACGCAGGCACCGAGCGGCCGTTCACCGGTGAGTACTGGAACGTCTGGGATGACGGCACCTACGCGTGCATCGTGTGCGACACGCCCCTCTTCGAGTCGGGCACCAAGTTCGATGCCGGCTGCGGTTGGCCCAGCTTCTATCAGGCGCTGAGCGAGGACGTAGTCCAGGAGAACACCGACTTCAGCCACGGCATGGTCCGGACCGAGGTCGTGTGCAAAGGCTGCGGCGCCCACCTCGGTCACGTCTTCCCCGACGGACCAGCCCCCACCGGCCTCCGCTACTGCATGAACTCGGCCTCGCTGAAGCTCGACCTCATCGAGTCCTGAGCGTTCAGAGCCGCTCCACGACGTAGTCGATACAGGCGGTGAGGGCGGCCACATCACCCGGGTCGACGGCGGGGAACGTCGCGATGCGGAGCTGGTTGCGGCCCAACTTGCGGTAGCTGTCGGTATCGACGATGCCGTTGGCTCGCAGTACCGCGTTGACGGCCGAGGCCTGCACCGAATCGTCGAGGTCGATCGTGCCAACGACGTGGCTGCGCTGCGTCGGATCCGCAACGAAGGGGCGAGCGTAGGCGGACGCCTCGGCCCACGAGTAGAGGATGTCGGCCGATCGGTCACACCGGCCGGCTGAGAACTCGAGGCCGCCGTTCTCGTTGATCCACTCGACCTGGTTGACGGCGAGGAAGACGGTGGCCAACGCCGGGGTGTTGTAGGTCTGGTTCTTGGTCGAGTTGTCGACCGCGATGGCAAGGTCGAGTCCGGCAGGGATCCACCGGGGACCGGCGGCGATGCGGCCGATGCGATCGAGGGCCCGAGGTGAACAGCAGGCGATCCACAGTCCACCGTCGGAGGCGAACCCCTTCTGCGGTGCGAAGTAGTAGCAGTCGACCTCGTTGGGGTCGAAACGCAGGCCGCCGGCGCCCGATGTTGCGTCGACGGCGACCACCGCGTCGTCGGCGAGGCCTTTCGGGCGGCGCAGGGGCATGGCAACGCCGGTCGACGTCTCATTGTGGGTGAGGGCGTAGAGGTCGACGTCGTCGTTGGCGCGGGCTTCTGGATGCGAACCGGTGGGTGCTTCGATGATCTCGGGGTCGCCGAGGAACGGCGCACCCGCTGTCGACTCGGCGAACTTCGACGAGAACTCGCCGAACACCAGATGCTGCGAGCGGGCCTCGACCAGACCGAAGGTTGCGGCGTCCCAGAACAAGGTGGAGCCGCCGTTACCCAGCACCACCTCCCACCCGTCCGGCAGGCTGAACAACGAGCGGATTCCGGACTGCAGGCGGGCCACCATGTGCTTGACCGGTTCCTGGCGGTGCGACGTCCCCAGGAAGGTCGGGGCGGCGTCGGCGAGGGCCGCTACTGCCTCGGCCCGGACCTTGGACGGCCCGGAGCCGAAGCGACCGTCAGCGGGCTTGATGTCGGCAGGAAGCACGATGTCTGGCATGAAATCAGGCCTCAATTCAGGAGTGATTGGGTCCACAGTTTGACAGGATGGCATCTCGGTTCCTCACCGAACGTCCCCCATCCAGCCTTGCTCGAGCAGCGTTCCTCAGGCAACGCCCCCCATCAACCCTCTACCTCTGGAGACCTCCCATGGGTCGCATCTCTGTCAGCGTCGGATCCATCGCCCCTTCGGCCACGATGGCCGTCGATGGGAAAGCCAAGGCGCTCAAGGCCAAGGGGGAACCGGTCATCGGTTTCGGCGCCGGTGAGCCCGATTTCGCCACCCCTGACTACATCGTCGATGCCGCCGTCGCGGCCTGCCGGGATCCGAAGAACCACATCTACACCCCGGCCACCGGCTTGCCCGAACTGCGAGAGGCCGTTGCCTCCAAGACGAAGCGTGACTCCGGTCTCGAGGTCAGCGCCGACCAGGTGATCATCACCGTCGGAGGCAAGCACGCGGTCTACAACTCGCTCCTCGGGCTGCTCGATCCCGGCGACGAGGTCCTGATCCCCACGCCCTACTGGACCACCTACCCCGAGCCTGTCCGTCTGGTCGGCGGCGTGCCGGTGTACGTCGAGACCGACATCCTGTCGGGCTTCAAGGCCACCGTCGAACAGCTCGAAGCGGCCCGGACTCCGAAGACCAAGGCCCTGATCTTCGTCAGCCCGTCCAACCCTTCGGGTGCCGTCTACGGCAGGGACCAGATCGAGGCCATCGGTAAATGGGCGGCCGAGCACGACATCTGGGTGCTGACCGATGAGATCTACGAGCACCTCGTGTATGACGGCAACGAGTTCCACTCGATGCCGGTCGTCGTCCCCGAGATCGCCGACCGTTGCATCATCGTGAACGGCGTTGCCAAGACCTACGCCATGACCGGGTGGCGAGTGGGCTGGATCATCGCTCCGCCTGACATGGCAAAGGCGCTTGGCAACCTTCAGTCGCACCAGACTTCCAACGTCCCCAATGTGTCCCAACGCGCGGCCCTCGCCGCGGTCTCGGGTGACCTCAGCGCGGTCGCCATGATGCGCGAGGCGTTCGACCGCCGACGCAAGGCGATGCAGCAGCTGCTGGACGGCATGGTGGGTGTCGAGTGCCGGATGCCTGAGGGCGCGTTCTATGCGTTCCCTTCCTTCGAATCGATCATCGGTCGGACCATTCGCGGCACGAAGATCGAGTCGACGCTCCAACTGGCCGACGTCGTTCTCGAGCAGGTCAAGGTGGCGTTCGTGCCGGGCGAAGCCTTTGGGAGCCCCGGCTATGCACGATTCTCGTTCGCGTTGGGTGACGACGACCTCGGCGAAGGACTTGGTCGCATCGCCGACCTGTTGGCCGAGGGCTGAGGCCCGATGACCGAGCCTTATGGGTCCTGGCCCTCGCCGCTGTCGGCCGCGCAGGTGGCCGAAGGCGGCACCGGGCTGTCCGGGCCGGCGGTTCGCCCCGACGCCGAGGGGCGTACCGAGGTTTGGTGGGCCGAGCTCCGGCCATCCGAAGGCGGCCGCTCGGTCCTCGTCCGGCGGCGCTCCGGCGGCGAACCGGTCGAGATGCTCGCCGCCCCCTGGTCGGCCCGCCCCCGGGTGCACGAATACGGTGGCGGTGCGTGGTTCTTGGGCAAGACAGCGGTCTACTTCAGCAACTGGGACGACCAACGGCTTTACCGGTTCGACGATGCGCACCCGGAGCCGGAACCGATCACTCCGGAGCCCGATCTGAGACACGGCGTGCGCTACGCCGACGGGGTCGAGTCACCAGACGGCCGCTGGGTGATCGCGGTCCAGGAGACGCACCCTATGCTCGGCGAGGCCACCAACGAGATCGTGGCCCTTCCGGCCGATGGATCGGAACCCCCGCGGGTCATCGTCTCGGGCACCGACTTCGTCATGGCTCCCCGCATTTCGCCCGACGGTCGGTGGCTCAGTTGGATTCGATGGAATCATCCCGACATGCCATGGGACAGTACCGAGTTGTGTGCTGCTCCGCTGTTCGACGGTTTCCGTCTCGGCAACACCCAAGTGGTCGCCGGTGGGCCGTCGGAGTCGGTGCACGGAGCCAACTGGGCGTCTGACGAGCGGCTGGTGTTCAGCACCGACTCGACCGGTTGGTGGAACCTCAGCATGTGGCGGCCCGGCGAGCAGAAGCCCACCCCGCTCACCACCCTCGTCGGTTCCGAGATCGGATCGCCGCCGTGGGTCTTCGGCGTGCAGCAGTGGGCCGAACTGCCCGACGGTCGGTTGCTGGCGGTCGAGACCACGCGGGGCGCTGATCGCTTCGTCGTGGTGGGCAACGAAGGAGGGGCCCAACCCCTCGGCACCCCGTACGTCTCGGTAGGCGGCTTGGTCGTCTCCCACCTGGGCGAGCTCATCGCCGTCGCCCAGACCAAGATCGATCTACCAGCGGTCGTCGAGATCGCGCCCGGTGGTCAGACCTTCGTCCATCGTCCGAGTGACGAGTTGGGTATCGACCCGCGCTGGTACAGCATCGCCGAACCCATCGAGTTCCCGACGGCCGAGGGTCGCACTGCTCACGCGTTCTTCTACGCGCCGACCGGACCCGATCGTTGGGCGCCGAGCAACGGGGATGCCGCCGAGAAGCCGCCACTGGTCGTCATCGGGCACGGCGGCCCCACCGCTCATTCGGCGCCCGTCCTGAACCTGAAGATCCAGTACTGGACCAGCCGGGGGTTCGCGGTCGTTGATGTCAACTATGGCGGCTCCACCGGGCACGGGCGTGACTACCGCCGTCTGCTCGACCGGGCCTGGGGCATCGTCGACGTGCAGGACTGCATCGCGGCCGCCACGTGGTTGGCTGCCGCGGGCACGGTCGACCCGCAACGTATGGCCATCCGAGGCGGCTCGGCCGGCGGATTCACGGTGTTGGCCTGCCTCACGTCGTCGAGGGGCTTCGCCGCCGGTACCAGCCTCTACGG
>JAQCHM010000110.1 GCA_027730885.1 Actinomycetota bacterium
TGCGATGGGCGGGGTTGGAGCGGCGGCCGCGGGCTCGGGCGCCGATGGATTGACGAGCTGAGTCTGCATGGCCGGAGGCTACTACCACCCCCGAGTTGCGGCCGAGCCGCTGAGGATCTCAGACGATGCTGCTGCCTCCGCAGACATTGATGACCTGGCCGGTGACGTAGGTTCCGGCCGAGCTGGCCAGGAACAGGGCCACACCGGCCACCTCGTCGGCGTCGCCCAATCGGCGAAGGGGCAGCGTGTTCTCGACCGCCTCCAACCGAACCGGGTCGGTCCAGAGGGCCTCGGCGAAATCGGTCTTGATCAGGCCCGGCGCAATGGCGTTCACCCTGATCCCGTAGGGGCCGTTCTCGACTGCAAGGTTCCTGGCGAGCTGATGCTCCGCCACCTTCGAGATAGCGTAGGCGCCGAGGTCATGAGACCCCTTCAGCCCCGCGATGCTGGCGATGAGAGTGATCGATCCTCCCTCGCCCCGTTCTACCATCTGAGGCAGCACCAGCTGGCAGAGGGCGAACGTGCCCCGCACGTTGGTGTCGAGGATCTTCTCGAAAGCAGCGTCAGGCAGACCCGACATCGGTCCGTGGTAGGGATTGACACCCACGTTCGGGACGAGATCGGTGATCTTGCCCCAGCGCTCCATGACCGTGTCGACCAGTCGCTGACGATCGTCGGCGTTGCCGGCGTGGCAGGGAATCGAGATGGCTTCCCCGCCGTTCGCGGCCCACTCGGAGTTGATCTCCTCGGTCACGGCTTCGCAGGCGTTGGGCTTTCGACTCGACACCGTCACCTTGGCGCCGGCCTGCGCCATCCGGGCTGCGATCGCCTTGCCGATTCCTTTCGTCGAGCCAGTGATGACGACGACATGGCCGCTCAGATCGAACATCGACATATCAGGTGCTCCTCGTACTGGGAATGTGCGGAATCCTCGAAGCCTGGACGCGATCCGGGCATCGTGTCCACTTCCCAGTGTCCACTCCCACGGTGTCCACTTCCACGGTGGCGCCGGCTCGCTTCTGCCTCTACTGCCAGTGCGAACCGAACCAGGCCATGGACGAAGCGGTGGAGGCCAGCTCGACGATCTCGTCGTCGTTGATCCAGTAATTGACTACCCCTGTGGGGCCGTCGATCGCGAGGACGGCGTGACGAGCTGACTGATCGAGGGCGTAGCCGATGATCGGATGGCTGGAGCGGAGCAAGTCGGTGCGCTCGCCGCGGATGTCATCGACCAGATACCAGCCATCGGCTCGCTCGGCCACCACGGTCACACCGGCAGGAGTCCACTGCGGGAGGGTCCAGCGACGGTCGACACCCAGGTCGATCGGAGGAAGCTCGTCGAGCTCGGACTCGTGGCCGCTGGTCACTCTCGTCATGCCTCTCATCGTCCCGTCGGCATCGACCTCGACTGCTATCGCGTGACCGGTTGCGTCGCTACCGACGACGATGACGTCGTACTGCAACGAAGCGAGATTGTTCCGGACATCGAGCGTGACTCCGTCGACAACCCATCCTGCGGGCACCCAGGCAAGCGCGTAACCGGCTGATCCCCAAGCACAACCGCCGCCTCGAGGGGTTCAACGACATCGTGTTGTCGCTGGTCTCCAGGGGCATGACCACCCGCGATGTCCAGGCCCATCTCGCCGAGGCCTAATGTTCACGACCGCCACGAGTGACCGTTGGGACTGCCGCGCGTTCCTGAATGACAGGCCCTGCGTGCCCCGTCAATGAAATTGAAGCCCCCGCTACCGGCCGAAATCTTCACAGCGAAAGCAACAATGAAGTCCGCACGAATCACCTGCCAGCAGAGGTTGTCGACTGGGGCCCGCTGCAGTATACCGAGTGTATGGAGCCCAACCCTGCGGGAGTAGATCTGGGAAAAGCAGCCGACGCAGTCCGATTGCTGTTGCTCGCCATAGGCGAGGACCCGGACCGTGACGGGCTGGTCGAAACACCGGCACGGGTGGCCCGCAGCTATGCCGAGTTGCTCAGCGGATACGGCGAAGACCCCGGCGAACATCTCGAGCGACAGTTCGAAGTTGATCACGACGAGATGGTGATCGTCCGCAACATCGCGTTTTCTTCGATGTGCGAGCATCACCTTCTTCCCTTCATCGGTACCGCCCACATCGCCTACATTCCCGGACCACACGGTCGGGTCTGCGGCCTGTCGAAGCTGGCACGCGTGGTCGACGGGTACTCCCGGCGGCTCCAGGTTCAGGAACGGCTCACCGTCGAGATCGCAGACGCGATCATGCTGAGACTCGACGCAGCCGGGGTGCTGGTAGTCATGGAGGCCGAACACATGTGCATGTCAATCCGCGGTGCGATGAAACCGGGCTCCTCGACCACCACGTCAGCCGTCCGCGGCATCTTGAAGACCAAACCAGAGACGAGATCCGAAGCGCTCACCCTCCTCGGCCGCTGAACGGTCCGATCAGACCCCGAGTTGACGGACCCCCGCGACATAGCGCTCGGCCATCGTCGCCAGCACCGTCCAATACCCATCGACCGCCGGCACCAGTTCCGCACCCCGACACTCCACCCGCCTGACCGATCCTGCAGGATCGACCTCGAACGCGGCGACCGACCTCGCCGGATCTGCGAGCAGCAGCAGAAGTTCGTGAATCGTGAGTTCGACGAAACCAGCGACCTCTCCCGGATCGAGCCGCAGGTCGCCGAGCGGCGTGTCATCGGTCAGCAAGAACGCGTGGACGATTTCGCGATTGAGTCCTTCGCCGGAATCGTCGACCAACAGCCGTCTACCCAAACTCACCAACCGGCTTCGGCTCGCGTCGAGACCGGTTTCCTCACGAAGCTCCCGTATCCCGTCAACAGGTTCCTCGCCCGCCAGAAGGTGCCCGGTGGCCGACAGGTCCAGCATCCCCGGAAACGCGTTCGACGAACTCCTCCGCCGCTGCAGCAGGACCCGCGCAGGCCGACCCGAACGAACCACCAGGCAATGGAACACCTGATGCCACAGCCCCTCCTCATGCACCTTCCACCGCGGAAGACTGGTCACGTATACGCCGCCCGGACCGAAGACATCGAGAAGCTCAACGTCTCGCTCGGACCGGCCCGAGTTACCCCTATCGCTGGCGTTGATCACGCCGAGACACTAACGCTGGCACCAACCCGGCCGGGCCAGAAGACCGACACCGATTCTTCGCTTGGGTCGAAGGCTCCAAGTGGGGCCTCCCTGTAGGCCGGCCAACGGATCGACACCAGCGTTGTCGCCGCGATGGGCCCGCTACGGTAGGCGGCCATTGAGGGAGCACCACATGCGGACTGCTTGGACGTGCTCAGCGACGTCGTGGACCCGGACGATGACCGCCCCACGATCCAGCGCCGCAAGGTGAGCAGCAAGGGTGCCCGCAAGTCGGTCCCCCGGCTGATCGACTCCGGTGATATCGCCGATGAACCGCTTCCTCGACGCCCCAACCAGCACGGGATGGCCGAGCGAGACGATCTCCTCAAGTCTCCGAATCAGTTCGACGTTGTGGGCCGTGGTCTTCCCAAAACCTATGCCGGGATCGACAATCACCTGCTCAACGCCACTCTCCCGAGCAACAACAACCTGCCTTGCCAGGAAGTGAATGACTTCGCCGACAACGTCCACATAGCGGGCATGGTTCTGCATCGTCCCCGGACCGCCCCTGGGCATGTGCATAATCACAACAGGCGCACCATACCGAGCGGCCACGACTCGCATCGCCGGATCCCGTAGGCCCGAAACATCGTTGACCATGACGGCACCATGCGCCAACGCTGCTTCCGCTACGACGGCATGGCGGGTATCGATACTGACAACCAAACCGTTCGCCGCTAACCGCTCGACTACGGGTATCACACGCCCGAGTTCCTCCCCCACTGGCACCGCGGCGGCACCAGGCCGGGTCGACTCCCCGCCCACATCGATAATCGAAGCTCCCTGTGCCGCAAGTTCGAGCCCATGCTCCACGGCCCTCCCAACCTCCCGAAATCTTCCGCCGTCGGAAAATGAATCAGGCGTGACGTTCAGGACGCCCATAACCACCGGCACCTCGAAACTCAACGTCTTACCCTGTAGTCGCAGATTGAGCATTCACGTCCTACCGATGTTCTCGACTCGTTTGCCACGCCCGATCCAAAAGTGCTGGCTCGTCTCGCCAGACACGTTATTGCGATGGCATCGCCGGCGGGTTGCTCGGCATTGGACATTTCCAGCACGAAGGAATGGAAGACCGCCAACCCCGACAGCGACCCGGAAGTTGGTCCTGGGCATGGCCGTGGAGAACTCGACGTGGGGATACCGGCGGATCCACGGCGAACTTGTCGGGCTTGGCTATCGCATCGCGGCGTCGACGGTGTGGCAGATCCTCAAGCACCACCGCATCACACCGGCACCGAAACGTTCGACGACGGCCAACTCGCGTTCAAGGGCGGCACGAGCCTGCGCAAGTGCCGCCTCGGAAACGACGGGCGATTCTCCACCGACCTCGATTTCACCGCGCCGGGAGGTCCACAACTCGGTGGGAACCAACAGCGACCCTCAGCTGGAGTACCGGCACCACCAGATCGTCGTGCCACAGAGCTACCGGGGCACGATGTGGACGCACAACTGCCGGACCCGCATGTCTCGCACCCCGGCAACGGTCCAGCGCGGCGGGCCATGCCTCGGGGAGGACACCTTCGAGATCCTGACGGATGTCCTGGGCTATGACATCAATCGCATCGCCGATCTCGCCGCCGCCCAAGTCCTGGAGTGGACAGCCAAGGGATCTCTGTTCGTCGTCCGAGGGCGGCTCGATCTACATTCCAGCCATGACATCGATGCCAAACGGAACCGTGCTCTGCGAGGTCGAGAACGACATCGCCACCATCACACTCAATCGCCCCGAGTCCTTGAACTCCATGACGAAGGAGCTCATGGCCGACATCTCATCAGCGGTGTCGATGGCCCAGGACAACGCCCGGGTCCTGGTGCTGACCGGCGCCGGACGGGGTTTCTGCAGCGGCGCAGACCTCAGCGGTGTCGAGCAGCCGGCCGAGGGTGCGCAACTCGGAGCGGAAGCCGGCCTGAGTGTGGCCACTGGGATGGACGACTTCTTCCACCCGGCCGTTCTCGCCCTCAAGCAAGCCAGGATTCCCACCATCGCCCGCATCAACGGTGTGGCCGCGGGTGGGGGCCTCGGGTTGTCGCTCACCTGCGACATCTCGATCGCCGCCCGCTCTGCGTTCTTCGTCGCAACGTTCGGTCCCCGGTTGGGCATCGTTCCCGACATGGGCACCACGTGGAGCCTGCCTCAGCGAGTAGGCCGAGCCCGTGCCCTCGGCATCACGATGCTCGGCGACCGCTTCACCGCGGACGAGGCTGCCGACTGGGGCTTGATCTGGAAGGCGGTCGATGACGATCAGCTCGACGCCGAGGTCGATCGAACCGCGAACATTCTGGTGCGGACCTCAGCCGAGGCCATGACTCGGATTCGGGATGCGGTCGAAACCTCCGGTGAGCGATCGTTCGCTGCTCAGCTCGACGTGGAACGGGATCACCAGAAGGTCTTGATTCCGAAGAACATGGCCGAAGGTGCCGCCGCCTTCCTCCAGAAGCGAGAACCCCACTTCGGTTAGATGGCGATTCGTAGAGTTTCGCGGCGGGCCAGCGGGAAAGATCAGTCCTGAACCGCCAGAATGGGCGGCCATGACACGAATCGCAGTCGTTGGCCCCGGCGGGGTCGGCATCTTCTTCGCCGCCCACCTGGCCGGAGCGGGCCACGACGTCGTGTCGTGCGCCCGTCGCCCCTTCGACCGCTATGAGGTCGAATCGGAGAGCGCTCCCATCAGCGGACCCGCGGCGGTTGTCACCGATCCGGCGGAGCTCGACGGCGCGTTCGACTACGTGTTCGTCGGGGTCAAGGCGCACCAGACCGCAGGGGCCGCCGACTGGCTCACGGCGACCTGCACCCCCAAGACGGTCGTGGTCGCGATGCAGAACGGCGTCGAGGCAGTGGCCCGCTTGGAGCCCTACGTCAACGGTGCGCTCGTGCTCGAGGCCGTCGTCTACTGCGGCGGAACCCTCGTCGAGCCGGGCCACACCATCAACTCGGGCGGCGGCAGGCTGATCCTGCCCGACGTCGACGCGTCGGACGCCGTCGCCGAGCTCTTCGCCTCCTCGCCGGCTCGGGTTTCGAGGAACCCGGCGCACCTCACCGAGAAGTGGCGCAAGCTCGCCATCAACGTGGCGGTCAACGGCGTGACGGCACTCACCGACAAGCACATCCCCGTCGCGTCGGAGGGCCCAGGTCGGGAGGTCGCTCGGTCGATTCTGACCGAGGCCTTCGCCGTCGGGCGGGCCGAAGGGGCCGATCTGGCGGACCATCTGGTCGACAAGATGCTCGACGGATTCGCCCAAGCTCGGGGCGGCACGACGTCGATGCACCAGGACCGAAGCGCCGGGCGTCCCACCGAGCACGACGCCCTCTACGGCGCGGTGGTTCGAGCGGCCGAGCGCCACGGGATCCCCACCCCTGTCAACGCAGCCGTCGGGCAACTCCTCGCCGCCGGCGACTGAACCCACACCGCCCGGCGCTGCCCTTTGCGGTTCTTCACACTGCGCCTCTCCCGCTATGGACGCGTATACGCCGCGGCCGCTCCCAGCGTCTGGACAGCCTCTCGGACCACTGCTCGAACGATCTCGCCGGCCGGGCGGATGTCATCGATGAGATACGAGCTCATGCCGACAGTGAGCATGCCCGCCTCGAGATCCCCGTCCATCTGGGCGTCGGCGCTACGGACCCGTTGTTCCGCTGGGATCTCGGCCCGCTCCTGCTCCAGCAAGTGCTTCGTGTACGGAGTGCTCAGCGCACGGCTCGGGTAGTGCCGGCCCTCCCGCAGCAGGAACGTCCCATCCGGGCCGGCGTCGATGATGGCATGCTTGCCGTTGGCATGGATGTGGCACTCGTCTGACGCCAGGAAACGAGTCCCCATCTGCACGGCTTGGGCGCCAAGCATCAACGCAGCGGCGAGACCGCGCCCGTCGGCAAACCCACCCGCGGCGGCCAGAGGTAGGGACACCTCGCTCGCGATCTTCGGGAGCAAGGCGAGGATCGACAGACAGTCAGGGTGGTTCAGCCCACCCGCCTCAGTTCCCTCGACGACGAGACCTCAGCCGGATCTGTCGGCCCAGAACAAGCCGCAGCCAGAAGAAGCCACACGCCCGGAAAGGGCCGCCTACCAGGTCGTCGCCGCGCCATTGGCGACGGCAACCGTCGCGCTCCAGCCACAGACCACTGTCACCCGCGGGAGAATACATCCCTCCACTCCGCGACCCAAGGCCGTGGGCAGGAGAGGCAGGCGTGGCAGACTCCGACGATGGCCCGAAACCCTGTCGATGGAATTCCGTTCGCCGCCCACCCTTGGCAATCCACCTCTGCGTTGTGGGGGCCGGGCACCGACAAGCCAGCCGAGCTGAACATCAAGAGCTACGGCCTCGTTCGGGTGCTCTCGCGGGACACCGAGACCGGGGCAACGACCCTTCTCATCAAGGAGCCGCCGGGCTGGCACACCGCAGCGGCTGAGCGCCATGCGGTACTGCAGGAGGACATCCTGCTCGAGGGCGACTGTTGGTACGGCGAGGAGCACTTCGAAGGTCCGACGTACTTCTGCTTTCCCCCCGGCCATCAACACGGGCCCATGTTCACCGAGACCGGCGCTCTGTGGATGGTGACGCTCTCGGGTGACTTCGACGTCTCTTACAGCGACGACATCAAGGCCAGCGACATGTCCTGGTACGAACGGGCCACCGGCTGAAGCGGGTTCGCATATCGTTGCCGCCGTGAGCATGAACCTTTACATGGCCACCATGACGCGTGAAGCGGCTTTGAACCTCGGCAACGACCAACACAACGCGGAAAGCTTCGACGCGCTTATGTCGGTGTTCTCTAGCGATGACGGGCTCGATGTCGGACAGGCTTGGTGCGCGGTGCACGAGGTCCTGAAACAGGACATCCCCGACCTCGATCCATTCTGGGCCGGTGAGCCTGTCACCGACGATCTCGGGTACGGGCAGGCGTCCTTTGCTTCGCCAGCGACGGTACAAGATCTGGCCGCACGGCTGGCAGGCCTGACCGGTAAACGAAGCCCAATGCCGACTCGACGCCGCCATCGATGCCGGCGCGATCTTCTACCCGGCGATCTGGGATCGCGACGACGAGCGCGAGGAGATTGGGCAGTGGGCGACGGTCGCGGTGTTGCACGAACGATGGCTCGCCAGGAACATCCCGCCCGTCAGATCGGCTGATCAGCGATCAAACGAACGGTCGATCCGTTCGAAGCGTTTACGAACGAAGCCCCGGCTCTCCTCGTGGGGCAACACGTACAACTCGTTGGCCACGATGGCCTCGACCGTCAGAGCGGCCACCGTGCCGACATCGAGCACGCCACCGCTGAGATCGTCGTTGGCCTCGTCCTGGTCGGCAACGCCGGGGGACGCGTCAGGACCACCGAGTTCATCGGGGCGGTTTCGCTCGCTCGTACCGATGTTGGTCGCGACCCGCATCGGGCACAGCACCGTGGTGCCGATGTCGTAGGGCCGGAGTTCTCGGTGGAGGACCTCGGCCAATGCGACGACTCCGTACTTGGCAACGCAGTACGGGCCCAGACCGACATTGGGAACCAGGCCCGCAAACGAGGCCGTGAAGGCAATATGGCCTCCCTCGCCCTGCTCGATGAGGCGAGGGAGGAACGCCTCGACACCATGAATCGGGCCCCATAGATCGACGTCGATGATCCACTTCCAGTCGGCGTGGGTCATCTCGGCGACAGGCCCACCGACGGCCACGCCCGCGTTGTTGAAGACGATGTGGACCGAGCCGAGAGCCTCGAAGGGTTGGTCGGCCAGAGCCAGCATTGCCGCGTGATCGCTGACGTCGCAGACCAGGCCGACGACCTCAGCCCCTCCCGCCCGCAGGTCCTCCACCGCTCGATCAAGAGCGGTCCGTTCGATGTCGACCAACGCGACCCGGGCACCGCGTTCGGCCAGGAGACGCCCGACCTCGAACCCGATCCCGCTGGCCCCACCGGTGATGATGGCCCCCTTGCCTGCAACCTCCATGGTGTCCCCCGTTCGTCGCGCCGGCGGACCACCCAGCCGAGCATCGGCCACGTTACCCCCGTGGCCCGCCCGTGGCCGCTGATCGCCAACCGCCTGTCTAGAGATCGTGGGGCACGGCTGGCCGGCGCTGGGCAACGTGCCACAACACTCCCGACGGATCAACCACAAAAGCGAC
>JAQCHM010000111.1 GCA_027730885.1 Actinomycetota bacterium
GTGTCCGCCGTTCCCGCAGCAGCCCCCGTTCCCGCCCCGACCCCGATACCCACCGCCGCTCGGGTGATCCCCCCGGTCCAGGCTGGTTCGCGGGATACCGTGGTGCCGCTGTCCAACATTCGTTTGCGAACGGGCGAGCACATGGTGTGGTCCAAGGCCGTCGCTCCTCACACGCTCACCGCGATGGAGATCGACTACGAGGGCGTCGACCAGGTTCGTAACGAAAACGGTGCGGCCTTCAAGGCCCAGGAGGGCTTCTCGCTCACCTACCTGCCGTTCATCACCCGCGCGGTGGTCGACGCCCTTCGGGAGTACCCGTACCTCAACGCCTCCATCGGCGACGGCGAGCTCGTCGTCCACAACTACGTCAATGTCGGCGTTGCCGTCGACCTCGACTTCCAGGGCCTCCTGGCTCCGGTCGTTCGTGACGCCGACGGTAAGCGCATGCGGGCCATCGCCCGCGACATCTCCGACGTCGCTCGCCGGGCCCGCAGCAAGCAACTGTCGCCCGACGATCTGGTTGGTGGCACGTTCACCCTCACCAACGCCGGCAGCTACGGCACGATGATGCAATTCCCCATCATCAACCAGCCCCAGGTGGCCATCCTGTCGACCGATGCCGTCAAGCGGAAGCCGGTGGTCATCACCGACGCCTACGGCAACGAGGCCATCGCCATCCATTCGGTCGGCGTCCTGGCTATGGCGTGGGACCATCGCGCCATCGACGGCGCCTACGCAGCAGCGTTCCTGGCCCGGGTGCGCGAGATCATCGAGACCCGGGACTGGGCGGCCGAGTTGGCGTGACGCCCTTCCGGGTTCGTTGGCTCGGCCGCGTCGACTACGACGAGGCATGGGACCTCCAACAGCAGCTGTTCGTCGGATCCGACGATCATCTGCTGCTGTTGGAACATCCTCCGCTCTACACCATGGGTGTGCGGGCCAAGGCCGAGCATCTGCTCGTCCCGCCCGACGAGCTGGGTGCCGACCTTCGCCGGGTGAATCGAGGCGGCGACGTCACCTTCCACGGTCCTGGTCAACTGGTCGGTTACCCGGTGATGAACGTGGCGGGCAAGCGGGGTGGCGGGATGGCCGACACGGTCGCCTTCATCGACTCGGTCGAGCAGGTCCTCATCGACGCCTTGGCCGACTTCGGCCTGGCCGCGGGGCGGCTCCCGGGGAATCCGGGTGCCTGGCTCGACCCGGGAACGGCTGAGGAGCGAAAGGTCGCGGCCATCGGTGTCCGGCTCAGTCGAGGTCGATCCATGCACGGCTTCGCCCTCAACGTGAACGTCGATCACCGATGGTTCGACCACATCGTGCCGTGCGGACTCGTCGGCAAGTCGGTGACTAGCCTCCGAGCCGAAGGCGTCGACGTCGATCTCGAGGCGGTCGCCGACCGCGTCGCCCATCACGCAGCACTCCACTTGGCTCCCGATCGCCCCGTCGACCGGCAAGACGTTGCGTGGCGCCGGACTCCGACCGACCTGTCGCCCTTCTCCCGAGGTGAGGGTGCCGGCGAAGCGATCAAGCCCGAACGCTCCACCAACGTCCGACTCGCGTCCAAGTCCAGGGAAGGTCGTCTCGCCTCGGCCGGTGTCACCGGCGGGTTCGACCTGTCTGCTCGTAAACCCGACTGGATGCGGGTCAAACTCGAGACCGGCCCCGAGCTGCTCCGGCTCAAGAAGTTGACCCGGTCGCTCGACCTGGTCACGGTGTGTGAGGAGGCTGGCTGCCCCAACATCTTCGACTGTTGGAACGAGGGCACCGCCACCTTCATGTTGCTGGGCGATCGCTGCACGAGAGCCTGCGGTTTCTGCCTCATCGACACTCGCAAGCCGGGCGCGGTCGATTCGGGCGAGCCGGACCGGGTGGCCGAAGCTGTTGCCACCATGGATCTCTCGTTCGCCGTGCTCACGATGGTCGCCCGCGACGATCTGGCCGACGGGGGAGCGAACGTCGTCGCCGCATCGATCGACGCCATCCACCGCCGCTCGCCGGGCGTCGGTGTCGAGGTGCTGATCTCCGACCTCAAGGGCTCGGCGGAGTCATTGGCTGTCGTGTGTGACGCCCGACCCGAGGTGCTCAATCACAACATCGAGACGGTTCCCCGTTTGCAGCGGGCGGTGCGGCCTTCAGCCGGCTACGCCCGAAGCCTCGGTGTCCTGGCCCGGGCCAAAGCAGCCGGCCTCACTACCAAGTCGGGCATGATCCTCGGCATGGGCGAGACGTTCGACGAGGTCGTCGGCGCGCTGGCCGATCTCTCCGCCGTCGGCGTTGACATCGTGACCGTCGGTCAATACCTCCGACCGACCACCAACCATCTCGCGGTTCAACGCTGGTGGACACCCGACGAGTTCGCCGAACTGAAGCGAATCGGCGAGGGCGATCTCGGCATCGCTCACGTCGAGTCCAGCCCACTCACCCGTTCCAGCCATCACGCCGGCACGGCCGCCGCTGCGGCCGTCGGGTTCGAAGTGATCCGGTAGCGCCTGCTAGGAAGGCGGCATGGACGCACCCAAGAGCCAAGAGGTTCGATCGAAAACCGCACGGCCCGATCCGCCGCCTCGAGAAGAGTCGATCCGCTCGATGCAGGACCAGGCTCGGGTCATACGCGATCACATGGGCGGGCAGGACAAGGTCGACCGCATGCGGGCCGAGGGGGATCGCACGATCCGTGAGCACATCGACCAGATGGTCGACCCCGGCTCCTTCCGTGAGCTCGGGACCTTCAGCCGTTCGTTGCGCCCCGAGATGCGGGACTCGACACCGGGGGATGGCAAAATCGGCGGTCATGCCCTGGTCGACGGCCGGCCGGTTGCCGTCTTCGGCGACGACATCACGGTCGTGCGAGGTTCGAGTTCGATCGTGGGTAGCCGTAAGGAGGAGCGCCTCTACGAACGGGCCCTGGAGATGGGCATTCCGATCGTGCACTTCGGTGAGACCGGTGGCGGTCGAATTCCCGATCTGATGGGCAGCGAGGGGATTTCCGACGGCGGCACCTTGTTCCCCATCGGGTGCCCATGGCAACTGCGATCGTCGGGCAGTCATTCGGCGGCTCATCCTTCCTGTCGGCCTTGTCGGACTTCGTTGTGATGGTCCGGGGCTCGACCCTGGCGGTCACGTCGCCCAAAGTGTTCGAGATCGCCACCGGGGAGGTCATCTCTTTCGAAGAGGTCGGCGGCGTCGACGTGCACGCCGAACGGACGGGACAAATCGACCTTGGCGTCGACACCGACGAGGAGGCCTACGAGGCCATTCGCTGGTGGCTCTCTTACCTGCCCTCGAACGCGTGGCAGCAGGTCGAACGAACCGAACCGGTCGGCGACTTCGGCCCCGATCATGGACTTTCGGCGCTGGTGCCGACGGTGCGGAACATGGGCTATGACATGCGCCGCGTTGTCGAGCGGATCTGCGATCCCGGCACCGTGTTCGAGTTGCAGGCGAAGTACGCGCCCAACGTGTCCTGCTCGTTCGCCCGGCTCAACGGCTACTCCGTTGGCGTGGTGGCCAACAATCCACTGTTCAACGCGGGGACGTTGGACCCCGAAGCATGCCAGAAGATCATCCGGATGATCGTGGTCTGCGATTCGTTCAACATCCCGGTCATCTTCTTGGTCGATGTCCCTGGCTTCATGGTCGGAGCCCGCGTGGAGCATGACAAGATGCTGCACACCGGCATGCGCATGATGCACGCACTGCAGAACGCCACGATGCCGACGTTGACCGTCTGCATCCGCAAGGCGTTCGGTCTGGCCTGGCAGGCGATGAACGGTTCCCTGATGCCCTCGCAGGGCATCTACTGCTGGCCAGGAGCCGAAATCGGGTTCATGGACCCCGACGTCGGGGTCAACGTGGCGTTCGGGTCGAAGCTGGACCGGATCGCCGATCTCGACGAGCGGGAGGCCGAGCGTTTGCGCCTGATTCGTGAGGTCGGCGAAGCCACCAACCCCTACGAGGCTGCGGGCACGATGCGCATCGACGAGATGATCGACCCTGCGGACACGCGTCGAGTCCTGGCCGAAGACCTCGAGTTGTTCGCCAATCGCAAAGTCCCGCCACCCGAGGCGCGCCTGTTGTCCTACTGGCCGACCTGCTGACGCCAAGACGACACGGGCTCGCAGTCCGACTGGTGCCAGAAGAGTCGAACAACTGTTTCCCTGACTGTCCACCATCGCTGCCGGGCGGGCTGCCATAGTGCGTCGGTGGCCATCGATCGAGCTCGGCTCCAGGCGCTGAGCCGTGACGTGATCCGTTGGCTCGTCCTGGGGGCGACCTCGGGGTTGGCCGCCGGCTTGCTCTCGTTCGTGTTTCTCGAGGGCCTTGATCTGGTCACGCGCACCCGAGTCGAGCGGCCTTGGCTGTTGTGGTTGTTGCCCTTGGCAGGCCTCGCGGTCGGCCTGTTCCACCACTACTTCGGCGGACGGGCGGTCGGTGGCAACCGATTGTTGTTCGCCGAGATCCTGAGCCCGAGGGAGTTCCTGCCCCGCCGCATGGCCCCGCTCGTCCTGGTCGGTACGTGGGTCACACACCTCTTCGGCGGATCGGCCGGTCGCGAAGGAGCGGCGCTGCAGATGTCGGGCAGCGTCAGCGATGTCGCGGCCCGGTGGCTGGGGCTTGGGGGCGACGAGCGTGCCCGGCTGCTCTCGGTTTCGGTGGCCGCCGGCTTTGCCTCGGTGTTCGGTGTGCCCTTGGCCGGTTTCGTCTTCGCGCTCGAGGTTCACCCCCGACGCCGAGCCGGGATGCGCGAGTACCTGGCCACAGCCAGGTCCACGATGCTGCCGGCGCTGTGCGCCGCGCTGGTCGGTCATCTGGTCGTCGGGTTGCTCGGTCACGATCACGCGGTTCGGCCGCACGTCGAGGACGTGCTCACCGGCGGTCTGGCACTGCGCCTCGCCGCCCTGGGTGTTGCATGCGGGGCGTCAGCCTGGGTGTTCAAGCAGCTCACCGGAGCGATCCGTGACCTGTTGACACAGCGAATCGCCTGGTCGCCGTTGCGCCCGGCGCTCGGCGGGGCGAGCGTCGTCGGCCTGGCCCTTGTCTTCGGCGACGAGTATCTGGGGTTGTCGCTCCCCCTCATCGACGACGTGTTGAGCGGGTCCGAAGCCGGGCTCGAGGTCTTTGCCCTCAAGTTGCTGTTCACCTCGGTGACCGTCGGATCGGGCTTCCCCGGTGGCGAGGTAACGCCACTTTTCGTCATCGGCGCCACCCTGGGTGGGGCGCTGGCCGGACCCCTCGGCCTACCCGTCGTGCTGGCCGGCGCGGTGGGCCTCGCTGCCGCGTTCGCCGGGGCATCGCGAGCCCCGCTGGCGTGCGCCGTCATGGCCGCCGAACTCTTCGGCTGGTCCGCGCTGCTGCCGGCCTCGATCGTCTGTGCCGCCGCGTTTCTCACCGGCGGCCGCCGAGGCCTCTACACCGTCCCCCCCACCCCCGAAATTTGAAGCGAAAACCACGTCCAGCGTGGAAAACGCTGCACAGAACGGGTCAGTCGCCGTCGGTGAAGCTGCCGGTGAGGGTGGGGTTGGTGAGCGCGTGAAGGGATTGGTTGCGATGTTCGATCTCGGCCAGGTGCTCGGGGTGGGACAGCACCCAGAAGCGCCGTTCGAGCGACGCGTCGATGACGCAGGTGGCGACATCGGCGGGGTCCATGCCCCGCTCGGCCAGGGCCGCGGCCACGTTGGCGTTGCGACGGCGGGCGTCGTCGCCGACCGAGCCGCCCTTGCGTTCCCGCTTGAGGTGCGCGGGCCGGTTGCGTTGGGCGGTGATGATGTTGGTCCGCACGACACCGGGGCACAGCACCGACACACCCACGTTGGACTCGGTGTCTCGCTCCATCTCGTGAAAGAGCGTCTCCATCAAGCCGACCACGCCGAACTTGGCCGCGTTGTACGGGCCGAGACCGGGCGTCGAGGTCAGCCCGGCCACCGATGAGGTGGCCATGATGTGGGCCTCTTCGGCCGCCCGGAGGTGGGGAAGGAAGAAGTGCACCCCGTGGATGACGCCCCACAGGTTGACGTCGACCACCCACTTCCAGTCGACCAGTTGCTGGTCCTTGATCAGGCCGCCGCCACCGACCCCGGCGTTGTTGCACACGACATGCACCTCACCGAAGCGCTCGATGGTGGCGGCCGCCAACGCTTCGACCGAGTCGGCCGACGACACGTCGACCTCGACGCCGAGAGCCTCGCTGCCGCCTGCCTCGAGCAGCGCAACGGTCTCGCGGCGTGCATCGTCCTGGACGTCGGCCACGACGATCTTCGATCCCCGTGCGGCAAAGCCGAGGGCCAGGGCTCGGCCGATGCCCGAGCCGGCACCGGTGACCACGACAACGCGGCCCTGCAAGCTTTGCACCGTCTCTACTCCATCATCCCGTTGACGCGGGTCATGGCGTCGATGAATCCGTCCACCATCTCGAGCACGACCCGGTCGGCCTTCTTCGACTCGTTCATCGAGCCGACGATCTGGCCGACGAAGTAGTTCGCCAACTTCACCGCGCCCTCGTTCTGGGGGTTCATGGCGGCCCGATCAATGCGGCGCGATGCCTGGCCGATGAGCATCGGCTGGAGCGGCAAGCCCAACATCCCCGGCGAGTTGGGCCCTTCCCATTCCTCGGTCCAGGCCGAGCGAAGCTGGCGGGCCGGCTTGCCCGTGCGTGACCGGGATCGCAGTGTGTCGGACGACGAAGCAGCCAGGAACTTCTGCTTCACTGCCGGATGGGTCTCGGCTTCCTCGGTGGTGAGCCACACCGAGCCGCACCACACCCCTTCGGCCCCGAGGGCCAACGAGGCTGCCATCTGGCGACCGGTGCCAATGCCTCCTGCGGCCAGGACCGGCACCGGCGCGACGGCGTCGACGATCTCGGGCACCAGCACCATCGTGCCGATTTCGCCGGTGTGCCCACCGGCTTCGTGACCCTGGGCGATGATGATGTCGACTCCGGCGGCGACATGGCGAACAGCGTGTGCCTTCTTGCCGGCAAGCGCCCCGACCAGAACGCCGTTGGCGTGGGCGCGTTCGATCATGTCGGGCGGGGGTGGGCCCAGCGCATTGACAATGAGGGTGATGGGATGGCTGAAGGCGACATCCATGAGGGGAACGGCCTGGTCGTAGGTCATCGGTGGTTCGGAGTCGCCGGCCCTGGAGAGCACCTTCTCGTCTGCCGGAAGCTCCGGCACGCCGTACCGGGTGAGGAGATCGTCGAGGAACTCCCGGTGCGTCGGCGGAATCATGTCCTTCAACGCCCCGACGGACAGGCCGCCGGCTTCCTTGCCCTCGTACTTGGCGGGCACGATGATGTCGACGCCGAAGGGCCGACCGCCGACCTCGTCGGCAATCCATTTCAGGTCGATGTCGAGTTGCTCAGGCGTGTGGCCTGCGGCTCCGAGCACGCCGTACCCGCCTGCCCTGGTGACGGCGGCAACCACGTCGCGGCAGTGGGTGAACGCCAGGATGGGGAACTCGATCCCCAACATCTCACAGATCTTGGTCTTCATGGACCAAAGGTAGTGCCGCCGATCCGGCAGCTCCAACCGTCACTTGGAGCCGGCGGCCGGACCGGGCCCGGACCAAGGGCTGGGACCGGCGATGCACACCGCGGACAAGGGAGCCAGCGTAGGCTCTGCGGTACGACACCCCGGAGGTCAGCGATGACAGCCACCCAAGATCCAGCCACCGGCGAAGGCCATCGGCACTACCAGCTGGACGACCGGTTCCTGGCCGACGAGGGCACGGTGTTCCTCACCGGCATCCAAGCCCTCGCCCGGCTCCCGCTCGAGCAACTTCGTGCCGATCGACGCGCCGGTCTGAACACTGCGGCTTTCGTGTCCGGCTACCACGGGTCGCCCCTCGGCGGGTTCGGCGACGCGGTTGCCGATGCTGCCCGGCTGGCGCCCGACCTTCCTATCGTGTTCGAGCCCGGGATGAACGAGGAGTACGCGGCCAGTGCCGTGATGGGTTCGCAGCTCGCGGCCATCCAGCCCGACTGCCGCTACGACGGCATCGTCGGCATCTGGTACGGCAAGGCCCCCGGCGTCGACCGAGCAGCCGATGCGCTGCGGCACGCGGTCTGCACCAGAACGTCGATGAGGGGAGGCGCCGTCGCCATCGTCGGCGACGATCCGGCGGCCAAGAGCTCGACCATCCCGTCGAGCTCGGCCGGCTTGCTGTTCAACATGCACGTCCCGATCCTCTATCCCGGAGATCCCAACGAGACGCTCAAGCTCGGCCGCCACGCCGTCGCCTTGTCGCGGGCGACCGGGTTGTGGGTGGCGATGAAGATCGTGGCCGACGTGGCCGATGCCACTGCCACCGTCGAGCTGCACCCGGAGGCGTTCGACCCGGTGCTCCCGGAAGTCGACGGCACGCCCTACCAGCATCGCCCCGATGGCCGTCTGCTGACGCCGCACACCCTGGAGCTCGAACGCGAGATCATCGAAGTCCGGTACGAACTGGCTCGCCGCTACGCGGCCGACAACAAACTCAACTACCTGACGGCCGATCCGGCCGACGCCTGGATCGGGATCGTCTCCTCCGGCATCACATACCGCGAGGTGCTCGAGGCGTTCCGCCGCCTTGGACTGCGGACCGAAGACGAGATTGCGGCCTGCGGTATCCGACTGTTGAAGATGGGGATGCCTCTGCCGTTCAACGTCGAGACCATGCGTCGCTTCGCCCGCGGTGTCCGAGAGGTCCTGGTCATCGAGGAGAAGACCCCGAACATCGAGTCGCTGCTGAAGGATGCTCTCTACCCGCTGGCCGATCGCCCCGTGGTGGTCGGCAAGGCCGACGAGGAGGGGCGGACGCTTTTCCCGGCGTGGGGCGCGCTCGACGCCGATGCGATCGTCCCGTTGCTGCGGCGCCGCCTGGAGGCGACGCTCGGCGACCGTCTGGCGCCGGTGCCCAGCAGGCCTCAGCGAGAACTCATCCCGCTCGGCGTCCAGCGCACGCCGTTCTTCTGTTCGGGCTGTCCCCACAACCGCTCGACCGAAGTGCCCGATGGTGCCCTCGTCGGCGCAGGAATCGGCTGTCACACCATGACGCTGCTGATGGACCCCGAGCGGGTCGGCGACATCGCGGCCATCACCTGCATGGGCAACGAGGGCACGCAGTGGATCGGCATGTCCGACTTCGTCGAACGCGATCACATGTTCCAGAACCTTGGCGACGGAACGTACTTCCACTCCGGACAGCTGGCCATTCAGGCCGCTGTGGCCGGCGGCGTGAACATCACATACAAGT
>JAQCHM010000112.1 GCA_027730885.1 Actinomycetota bacterium
CCGAGGAGGGCTCTACCGACGAGGACGCCACTGACGACGGTGGCGTCGCACCCAAGCTGGCCATCGTCTACTCGGCCGAATGGTTCGACGGGTCCTGGGGCGAGGCCGCCTATGACGGCGCCAACGCCCTCAAGGAATCCGGCGCCGTCTCCGAGATCGCCCTGAGCGAGAATGTGCCCCCGGGCGCCGAGGCCGAGCGCGCGCTGCGGGCCTACGCCGAGGCGGGCTTCAGTCCGATCATCGCCCATTCGTTCAACTACGGCGACGATGTGAAGAAGGTGGCCGCCGACTTCCCCGACACGATCTTCGTCTACGCGGGCGGATTCGGGGACGTTGCCGACAACGTCGGCGACTACGACCAGCCCTTCTACCAGGCGTCCTACCTCCAGGGCATCCTGTCCGCCGGAGCCGTGGGCGAGGGCAACGTCGCCGGCGCCGGGGGCTTCGAGATCCCCGCGTGCTACTCCATGTACGAAGCCTTCCTCGCCGGTGCCCAGGAACTCCTCCCCGACACCACGGGAACCTTCATCGCCGTGGGCGACTGGTACGACGTCCAGCTGGCCAAAGAGGCTGCCCTGAGCCAGGCCGAAGCGGGAGCCACGATGTTCATCGGCTGTGGGCAGGGCCCGACCTTCGGGCAGATCGAGGCGGCCAACGACGTCGGCGGCGTCTCGAGCGGCTACGTCGGGGACATGGCGGAGGTCGGCGACTCGGTGCTCACGTCGTTCATCTGGAACCTCGAAGCCGTCTTCGCCCTGATGGTCGAAGACGTTGCCGCCGGGAGCAACGAGGCCCGCTACTACAGCGTTCCCCTCGCCGAAGGCGGTTTGGAGGTCGTCATCGACGAGGCCGACGCCGCCAAGATCTCGCCCGAGGCGATGGCCCTGTTCGAAGAGCGCCTGGCCGAGCTCGAGGCGGGTTCCTTCGAAGTGCCGTTCATTCCCGAGAAGGGCTGACCGGCCGCCGATGACCGATCCCGCCTGCGCTGTCACCGACGACGGTGCGACCGTGGACACGACGGCAGACCGAGGTCGGTCTGCCGTCGTGATGCGGGGTATCCACCGTCGATTCGGAACAACGGTGGCCCTTGGCGGTGTCGATCTGACCCTTCGCCACGGCGAGATCCACGCCGTGCTCGGCTCCAACGGTGCAGGCAAGTCGACCCTGATGAAGATCATGGTCGGACTCGACCGACCTGACGCCGGTGGGGTGACCATTCTAGGCGAGGCGGTCGATCGCTTCGAGCCGCGGGCCATTCGGTCCCGCGGTGTCGCGTTGGTTCAACAGCATTTCACTCTGGTTCCGACGCTGACCGGGGGCGAGAACCTGGTCCTCGCCCGGCCCGAAGGACGGTTGCGGCCCGATCGACGAGCGTGCCGCGATCGGCTGGCATCACTGGTGGAGCGCTACGGGCTCGAGGTTCGGGGCGACGTCGTCGCCGGAGCGATGTCTGTCGGCGAGCAACAGCGGCTCGAGCTACTGCGCGCCCTCGACGCCGACGCTCGGGTGCTCCTCCTCGACGAGCCGACCGCCGTGCTCACCGACGCCGAAGCCGATCAGCTACTGGCCGTCTGCCGGCGCCTGGCCGAGGACGGCCGAGCTGTGGCGTTCATCACCCACCGCTTGGCCGAAGTGTTCTCCGGCTGCGACCGCGTGTCGGTCCTGCGGGAAGGTTCCGCCGTCATCAGTGACGCACCGATCGCCGACCACAGCCGCGCCGACCTCGCGTCGGCCATGGTGGGCTCGGAGTCGTCCGGCACCTACAGCCGAAGGGCCTCCCGGAGCGACGAAGCAGGTGCAGCGCTCCTCCAGTTGCGAGGCGTCCGCGCCGGACGTCTGCACAATATCGACCTCGACGTGCGCGCCGGTGAGATCGTTGGCATCGCCGGGGTGGACGGCAACGGGCAGGCTGACCTCGAGGCCGTACTCTCCGGCCGGACAGCCCCCGAGACGGGCAGCGTTCACATCGGCGGAGCCACGATGGTCGTCGCGGACCCACGATCGCGACGCTCGCTCGGCCTGGCCTACGTACCCTCCGATCGCTACCGCTGGGGTCTGATGCGCCCGATGGACCTCGCCGACAACCTCGAGCTGGGACGCGTGCCGCGGGTACGGGGGCGCCGAGCGCATCGACGCGAGGCGGCCCGCCCCGCTCTCCAAGCGTGGGATGTCCGGAGCTCGGGGCCCGCAGCTCGGGCCGCAACCCTCTCGGGCGGTAACGCCCAGAAGCTCGTGCTGGCCCGGGAGCTCCACGACGAGCCCTCGGTGGTGTTGGCCTGCTATCCGACCCGCGGTCTCGATCCGAACGCGGCCGACGCCGTCGCCGGGCGGCTGGTCGACCGGGCCGCGCTCGGCGCGGCGGTGCTGTGGATCGGGGCCGAGCTCGACGAGTTGTTCGCCGTGTCCGACCGGATGTTCGTCCTGTCCGACGGCGAACTCATCGGTCCGTTCACGTCGCCGTTCGACCGCGGCGTCATCGGGCTCGCCATGGGTGGCCTCGCTCCCGGGTCGGCCCCTTCGAAACCGGACCGATCCCCGGTTCCCGAGCTCGAGCAGCAGGAACCGTCGGCATGACGCTCACGATCGGGGTCGAGCCCCGTGCAGGAGCCGTACGTGTGGCCACCTCGGCGGTCCGTTCGACCCTTACCGTCCCCATCGTGGCCCTCTTGGCCGCCCTGATCGGGGGCGCCGTCCTCATCCTCGCCGAGGGCGAAGACCCGTTCGCCGTCTACTGGACCGCGCTGGACGGGGTGCTCTTCGGCCCGCGCGGACTGAGCGACACCGCCACGGCCGCCACCCCGCTGATCCTCATCGGACTGGGGTACGCGTTGGCCTACCGGGCCCGCCTCTTCACGATCGGAGCCGAGGGCCAGTATCTGATGGGCGCCATCGCCTCGGTGGCACTGGTGACCGCCGCCGGGGTGCGGGATCTTCCGGGGCCAGCCCTCATGGTGATCGGCGCCACCGCGGCGGTGATGGCCGGGGCCCTCTGGGGAGGCCTGGCCGGCTTCCTGCAGGTTCGGTTCGGAGCCAGCGTGGTCATCTCGTCGCTCATGCTCGTCTACGTGGCTCAGGCCTTCCTCCAGTGGGCCATCCGGGTCGGGATCCGCGATCCCGATTCGTTCATCCCCGCCAGTCGTGAGCTCGGTGCTGCCACCCTCCCCACCGTGCCTGGCCTGGACACTCACCTGGGGTTCTTGGTGGCCATCGTGACCGGGCCGTGTCTGGCGCTGCTCCTGGCCCGGCACCGTCTTGGATATCGGGTGTCGGTGCTCGGCCACAACGCCGACGCCCTCGACGCCAACGAAGTTGCCTCTCGACGGGTGATGCTGGCCGTGATCGTCTGGGCCGGCGGCCTCGCCGGTCTGGCCGGCTTCGCCGAGACCGCGGGAGTCAACGGTCGCCTCGGCGACTCTGCCAGCCTCGGTTACGGATTCACAGCCATCATCGTGGCTCTCCTCGGTCGTCTGCACCCGATCGGCGTCGTCTTGGCCGGTTTGGCGGTTGCGGCTCTGAAGATCGGCTTCGAGGTCGCCGCCCGATCACACGAGCTGCCGTCCTCGTTGGTCGGCGTCATCCAAGCCCTCGTCGTGGTGTTCGTCGTCGCCGGCGATGCCCTCGTCGCCCGAGGCCGCGGAGGGTCGCGCTGATGGATGCCATCTTGACCCTGGCTACCATCAGCGCCGCGCTGCGACTGGCCATCCCGGTCGCGCTCTCCGCCTTGGGTGCCGTCGTCAGCGAGCGTAGCGGCGTGCTCAATCTTGGTCTCGAGGGCATGATGATCAGCGGTGCCCTCGCCGCGTACTCAGCCGCCGAGGCAACCGGTTCACCGTGGCTCGGCCTCCTCGCCGGCGCGATCGTCGGTGTTCTGGCCGGGGCGGTCCTGGTGGCATTTGTCGTTTATGGCCGGGCGAACCAGATCGTCACCGGTATCGCGGTCTCGCTCCTGGCGGGTTTCCTCACGACGTACCTCTTCCAACAAAACTACTCGATCGGTCAGGTCCCGCCCCGGTTGAACCGCATCGGGCTCGTCGCCCTGGTGCTCCTCACGGTGGTCCTGCTGGCTCTCGTGTGGTTCGTTCTCGAGCGGACGGTGTTCGGGCTTGCGTTGGATGCCGTCGGGGAAGCCCCCGAAGCGGCCGACGCCCTCGGCTACGGCGTCGATCGGATTCGGGCCATCGCAACGCTCATCGGTGGAGGGTTCGCCGGTCTCGGTGGCGCGGCCCTGGTCTGTGGGCCGCTCGGTCTCTTCATCGAGAACGTCACGGCCGGGCGGGGCTGGGTCGCCCTGGCGCTCGTCGTCTTCGCCGGCTGGAAACCACTGCCCGCCGTCGTCGGCGCGTTCCTCTTCGGACTGTCGGATGCGGTGCAGTTGCGCCTCCAGGGGACCGACTCGGCCGTTCCCTACGAGTTCTTCCTTGCACTCCCCTACCTCCTCACCCTGATCGCCCTGGTGCTGCGGGCCCGAGCGAGCAGAACGCCGGCGGCGCTCGGCGTACCGTTCGTGCGGGGCACCACGTGATTCGCGTCCCAACCGTTGCGCCGGTCAATCCAAAGGAGCACGCCATGGCCATCCCCACGGTCGATCTCAGCCCGTTCGCCACCGGACTGGTCCTTCCCGGTGCCGAGGCGGAGACGGTCGCATCGCTGATCGACCAGGCTCTGCGCCGAACCGGCTTCCTCATCGTCACCGGCCACGGCGTCGACCCCGCGGTAAAGGATGCGTACTTCGGTGCCATGAAGTCCTTCTTCGCTCTGCCGCTCGAGGCCAAGGAAGTGATCGCCATCGGCAACAGCGCCTGCCATCGGGGGTACGTCGGCTTCGCCTCGGAAACCCTCGAGGGAGCCATCGCCGGCGAGGAACGCATCGGCGAAAAGCTGGCGGGCGACATGAAGGAGACGCTCGACACCGGGACCGAGCACGGTCCGGATCACCCTGAGGTCCTCGCAGGCACGCCGCTTCACGGGCCGAACCAGTTCCCCGACATCGAGGGCTTTCGTAAGGCGTGGGAGGACTATCGGAGCGCCGTGATCGAAACTGCGCTCCGGGTACAGCGTGGTCTCGCCATGGCTCTTCACCTCAGCCCTGATTTCTTCGAGAGCCAACCGGGCGAGACCATGTACCACCTTCGTCTCATCCACTACCCGCCGATGGATCGGCTGACGCCGGAGCCCGGGCAGCTGGGCTGCGGGGCCCACACCGACTACGGCACCATCACGGTGCTGGGCGACGATGGAGTCGGCGGCCTACAGGTGCGGATGCGGTCGGGTGAATGGGTCGACGCGGTCGTGCCCGACGGGCACTTCGTGGTCAACATCGGTGATCTGATGGCGATCTGGACCAACGACCGTTGGATCTCGAACCCCCACCGCGTCGTCAACCCGCCGAACACCGACCGATACTCCTCACCTCTCTTCGTGACACCCCCGTTCCACCTCCGGATCGAGACGTTGTCGACCTGCCGCGACGAGCCCCTACGACACGAGCCAATGTTCAGCGGCCCCTACCTTCTCTCTCGCTTCGACGGCACCCACAGCTACCGCAACGAACTGCTCGAGGAACACAATCAAGCTTCGTGACGGCAGACCTCGTTACGGAAAACCCCGTGACGGCGACGCTCAGGGTTCGACGAGCGACCGCATGGTCCGACGTGCGGCGGGAGCGGCAGCGGGCGCGGGGACCGGGATGGCTGCGGGCCGTGGGGTCGGCGCGTGAAGCGACGGCGGGACCGCGACCGGCTCGGCCACCTGTTCCATTTCGGTGGCCTCCGCTCCCCCGTCGCTGCCGGCGGCCTTGTCGATCGCAGCGTCGTGAGTGCCGCCGAGCGCGTCCGTCAGGACACCCGGGTCCTCGGTGACTTCGGGTTCGATCGGTTTCAGCAACTGGACACCGACAATGTCGAGCGGCCCAGCGCTGAACGCAGCGTGCCGCTTCGAATCGGTCACCTGAAGCGTGCCGTCGAACAAAAGTTCGATGGCTGCGACGATGAACCATCCACGCGTGTCGTCGGGAACTCGATTTACGACGTCGCCAGGGAGCACCTCTTCCATCCGGATTCGGGCCACCTGGATCAGATTGCGTTTCATGGGGCTCCTCGACTCGACGCCCGGTCGCATCGACGCGCCCGCACAGTTCCATCGCCCGGACTCGGCCCATCCTGAGGTCGACGATTCGATCGAGCGTTGGGTCGGGCGGATCAAACCTTCGAAGAAGGCTTCCACCCGTCGCCAGTTCTGCCGATCCCTTCCCCTGTATGGACGTGAACTTTCGAAGCGATCTGGTCCGAGTGCCCAACCGGCCCGAGGACCTCGACCTTCCGATCGGAATGGTCGAGGAGTTGTTCATGCGGCGCGTCCTCACCGATCGTCAGACGAACATCCATGATGTCTCAGACCAACTCGGTGTCACGATGCCGATCGGGCGTGTCGTCGCCGACTCGCTTCGCGACAAGAAGCTGCTCGAGTTCCACGGGCTCGAGGGTCGCGCCTATCGCATCGGGTTGACCGAGCACGGACACAAGGTCACCTCGGAGCGGATGATTGGCAACAGCTACGCCAGTTTCCTGCCCGTATCGTTGAGCGAATACACGAGGGTCACGATGGCCCAGAAGTCGGAGGTGATCCTCAACCGGGACACGATCCGGAGCGCGTTCGGAGACCTGGTCGTCGCCGACGAGCTTTTGGACCAACCCGGTCCGGCCTTCCTGAGCGACGGCGCCATCTTCCTCTATGGCCCTCCGGGAACAGGCAAGACCAGCCTGGCAGAACGGATGATCCGACTTCACAGCGACAGGGTATTGATCCCCCGCGCCGTGTCGGTTGACGGATCGGTCATCGTCGTCTACGACCCTGCGACCCACAAGCCGGTCGACCACAACCCCAAGGCATCGACCGTCGATGGGTCGTCTGCGACCGACCCATCGTCATCGTGGGTGGTGAACTCTCGCCCAAGATGCTCGACCTCGAGTACGACACCATCTCCGGCGCCTACACCACTCCGATCCAGATGCAGTCCAACAACGGCATTCTCGTCGTCGACGATCTGGGTCGTCAGGTCATCCGACCCGATGAACTCCTGAACCGTTGGATCGTGCCGCTGTCGCGTGGCATTGATTTCCTGCGCCTGCTCAACGGCGCGAAGTTCACTGTCCCGTTCGAGTTGAAGTTGGTCACATCGACCAATCTCGATCCCAATTCGCTCGGCGACGACGCCTTTCTGCGTCGCTTGCGCAACAAGGTCTTCGTCGGCCCCATCACCGAGACCGCGTTCAACTGGATCCTCGTGCGAACCGCACAGGCTCGCCAGATCGAGGTCACGGCGGAATCGGCCCAGCACCTTCGCCGGGTCTGCAATCACTTCCTCGGAGAGTTACGCCCCTATGTTGCCGTCGACTTCTGCGAACTGATGTTGGGCATCTGCAGGTACGAAGGGATGGCGCCGGTGCTGGAGATACCAATGATCAACCGCGTCGCCGGCGTCTACTTCGTGTCCGACGGATCCAAGGCTCCGCTGGAGCCGACGAGTCAAATGCATCCGGCCACCCAGCCGATGGCCCAGGCCACGCCCCGGCCGCAACAACCGGCCGCCGCTCCCCCAGTGGGGCTCCAACACCTGGCCGGAGCCGTCGGATCTCACGGCCAGCCCGGCGTCGGCTGGCCCCAAGAACCGGGACGGCTCCGCTCAGCCTCCACCTACGCCTTGGCCTGGTAGATCAAGTTGAACGGCGTCGACAGGACGACGTCCATCGACGAGTAGCCGGCGGCCTCGAAGACCTCCTTGGTCCGATGGGTTCCGGCCTGCGCGCCCAGCCCGAGACCGAGGTCCTGCGACAAGGAATTCGGTGTGCAGACGAAGGTCGAAGCGTTGTAGTTATCGCTGCGGCCGGATTGTCGGCGATGTTCTCCCGGCGGTTCGGCAAGGCGAACGGTTCGACCATCCCTCTGGTGGTGCGGATGTCGACCGGCGCCAAGTATGTCAGGTTTCTCCAGACCGTTCGCTCGTCAACGGCGACGGGTGTTGGATGCAAGAAGGTGCGTGCCGTCCCATGACCGTTCGGCGACGGCGAACGCATCGCCGCAATTGCGACAGCGCCGCAAGTCGACGTCGTCGCCGGCAACCGGCACCGGCTTCAGCTGTCGATGGTCCGACGAGCTGGCGGACATCCCACAGGTAGGGCAAACGATCTCGCTCGACACGGCGTGTCTCCTGCATCTTCACGGTTCGGCCGATCGGCAGTCGCGCCTTGGCAGCGGGTCCTCTGCCAGGTCGATGCGACCCGGCTAGTCGCACTATCGGCCGTTCGGCCTGGGACATACGGCCTACGCTGGACCCGATGGTTGAGTCGCTGCCGGAGTTGATCGACGAGTTCTTCCTGGCCCGCAAGCCCAAGAAGCACTCCGAGCACACGCTCGCGGCGTATCGCCGCGACTTCGGCGTCATCATCGCCGCCTTGGAGGAAACGCTCGAGCGACCGTCGAAGGACATCTACCCTGATCAGCTGAACGTGCGAACACTCCGCCGGGCATTCGCGGCCATCTCGCATCAGTCCGCGGCCACGATCTCTCGCACGTGGAGCACCTGGAATCAGTGGTTCTCGTTCCTGGTGGCCGAACAGATCGTCCCCGGCAACCCGATGGCCGCGATCGAGAAGCCTCGCGTCCCACGAAGCAGGCCGAAGGCCATCACCGGCGATGACAGCCTGCACCTGCTCCTGAAGACCGCAGCCGGCGGGGGAAGGACGACTCGCGACCCCTGGCCCGAGCGTGACCTGGCAGTGGTTGTCGTGCTGATCACGTGCGGCTTGCGCCTGGCCGAACTCCTCGAACTATCGCTGCGTTCACTCGACGGTCCTCAGGGTGATCGCGTCATCGGTGTTCGAGGAAAGGGCAACAAGGAACGCACCGTGCCACTCGAGCCGGAGGTCGAAGCAATCGTGCGTGACTACCTCGAGTCGCGGCTTCGGCGCTTTCCCGGACGGATCGCCGCCGACGCAAAGCTGTTCGTCGACAACAAGGGACTGCCCATGCAACGAGGGGCTCTCCAGTATCTCGTCGATC
>JAQCHM010000113.1 GCA_027730885.1 Actinomycetota bacterium
GGGTGCTCGAGGAGGCCCCGGGGCTGCTGGTGGTCGAGTGTGACCTGCCCGACCAATTGAAGAACCCACAGGGCGAGCTCTTCGGGGGGTTCACGCCGACCTATGTGGACTTCGTCGCCATCCAGACGGTGCACACCCTCGACCCGGGGTCGCGGAACCCGGAGGCACCCCGCAACTGGATGGTCACCATCAACATGCGTTGCGACTACTTCGAGCCGATCATGGGACCGACCTTTCGCGTCAAGGGGGAGATGATCAACCAGCGGGGCCTCACCAGCCTGGTGTCCACCACCTTCTACACCGATGCCGACGGCGGCAGCGTCGGCATCGTCGGCAGCGACGACGGAACTGTGGCTGCGTACGCGATCACCACGCTGCGGATGGTCCCGGGCATCACCATCCCGGCGGAGCCGGAGTCGAATGGCAGTGGCGGAGCACCCATGACATAAGCTCGCAGTGCGTTGACGTGGGACCGCGACGCCAAAGCCCTGGGGGATGGTCATGCCGCAAACAGACGGTCGGGAACGCATACTCGAGGGGGTCACGGTGCTCGACCTGACCCAGTACCTCGCCGGGTCCGGGGTCACCCGGATGATGGCAGAGCTGGGGGCAGACATCATCAAGATCGAACTCCCGGACCTCGGCGACGGCGCTCGTCTCCTCCCTGTCATCCAGGACGGACGTTCGGCGTGGTTCGTGCAACACAACCGTGGCAAGAAGAGCGTGTGTGTCGACTGGAACACATCGGAGGGTTTGCAGCTCATCAAGGACCTCGTGCCTCAGGTCGACGTTGTCACCGAGAACACGGGCACACCCCAGATCCTGGCCAAGCGGGGCCTCGACTACGGGTCGATCCGCGAGCTCAACCCCGGCGTCATCATGGCCTCGATCTCGGCTTTCGGCCGCAACAGCGCCTACAGCCACAAGACCGGCTATGACTTCATCGCCCAGGCCTACTCGGGTTTGATGCACATGACCGGCGACCCCGACGGGCCGCCGCAGTTCGTGGGGTCGGCCATCGCCGACACAGGCACGGCCGTCCACGGCTTCGCCGCGCTGGGCTATGCGCTCTATCACCGCGAACGAACCGGCCGCGGCCAGCACATCGACATCGCAATGGTCGACTGCATGTTCCACATGCACGAGGGCCATCTCGAATGCAACCACTTCGGTGGCTACGAACCCAAGCGCATGGGCAACCACCATGAGCTCGTCTTCCCCGTCGGCACCTTCCGGGGCCCCGAAGGTTGGATCGTCATCCTTGCCCTCGATCTCCAGTGGCCCAACTTCTGTCGGGCGCTGGGCCGGGCCGACCTGATCGACGACCCCCGCTACAAGGCGATGACCGATCGGGCCGAGCGTCGACATGAACTCATCGCCCTCACCGAGAACTGGATGGCGACGTTCGCGACCGATGCCGAGGTCATCGCGTGCCTCGAGTCCCACCGGGTTCCGTGCGCGCCCGTACTCTCGCCGATCGACGCGATCGGCCACGAGTACTTCGAGAGTCGTGACATGGTTCGGTGGGTCGACGATCCGCTCCTGGGTTCGGTTCCGATCCCCGGGTATCCCTTCAAGTTCGGGGACCAGCCGGAACTGCCCGATCTGGTCGCGCCGCTCCTCGGACAGCACAACGCCGAGATTCTCCGGTCGCGCCTCGGCCTTTCCGACGAACAGATCGCTCAGCTGACCGACGCGGGTGTCCTGCGTTCGGGTTCCACCTGACGGACCGACCAACGCCCGGCGCGGCCGACCGATCAGGTGTCGGCGAACCGTTCGATGACCTCGGCGAAGCGCCCGACATCGTCGACGCTCGTTATGACGGGGTCGAGGCCGGCAACCGGCGACACCGGCACCAGTAGGCGGCTGATGCCCCTGGCGGCCATCGCGGGGATCTCGTCGAGGTCCGCCGGGAGGCTGGTCGTGATCTCGAGCGCGTCCGGGTCCCGACCGTGTTCCTCAGCAGTCCGGCGCGCCAGGTCGAGCAGGTTCTGGGGAGCTCCACGGGCCGGGAAATAGCCATCGCCCAGCCGACCGGCGCGTCGAGCTGCAATCGGGGTGTCGCCGCCCACGATGATCGGCACCGCGCCGTTGACCGGTTGGGGCAGGCAGTATGCCGAGTCGAAGTCGACGAAGTCACCGTGGAAGGTCGGCGCCTCGCTCGACCAGAGTTCGCGCATGGCGGCGACGTACTCGTCGGTGCGGCGCCCACGGTCTTCGAACGACGCACCGAGAGCCTCGAACTCCTCCCGCAGCCAGCCCACCCCGATACCGAGCAGCACCCGACCGCCTGAGAGGTAGTCGAGCGTGCCGATCTGCTTGGCCATCAGCACGGGATTGTGTTGGGGCACGATGAGGACGCCGGTCGCAAAGTGGATGGTCGTGGTTGCGCTGGCCATGAACGCCATCCAGATCAACGGATCCGGCAGCGGGACGTCGTCGACTCCGCCCGCCATCTTGCCGCTCTCGCTGTAAGGGTACGTGGACTTGTAGTTGGCCGGCACGACGGTGTGCTCGACCGTCCACGCCGACTCGAACCCCGCGGCCTCGCCTGCCTGCACCAGCTCCACGCCCTTGGCCGGGTCGACGTAGCGCCCCGAATTGCAATACCTGAGCCCGAACTTCATGGTGTCCCCTTCTCCATCTCTGCCCGCACTCGCGGGACGACGCCCTTCGCGAAGCGCTCGAGCGATTCGTTCATGAGCGACGGCGCCATACCGGGAGCCGCTCCCCAGGTGACCAGGTCGGTGATCCCGAACTCGGTCAGATAGTCGACCAGTACCTGCACGCAATGGTCCTCGTCGCCGATCAGCCAACCCTGGGGGATCGACGACTTGGGGTCCTGGAGCGCCGGCAGGTGATCGGGGGTGGTTTCATTGAACCGTGCGTACACGCTCATCCGATACCGCTCGGCCTGCTTCAGCCGGGCCCAGTCCCGCTCGGCGTCGTCGGTGACGAACACCGAACGGATGAGTCCGACCCGATAGTCGTCGGGGTCGCGGCCCGTCGATCGAAGGGTTTCACGCCACGGGTCGAGTACGACGTCGCGGGGTCCCTGGGGCAACAGGTGGGTGTCGAACTTGGCGGCTCGGAGCGCGGCATTCCGACTCATCCCCGCGATCCAGAGCGGTGGTCCGCCGACTTGAATCGGTTGGGGGCTCACCTGCAGATCATCGAAGTGGTACCGGCGACCGTGGTAGCTGAATCGCTCGCCGGCCCACGCCAGGCGCAGGATGTCGACCAGCTCCTCGGTCATCGAGACCCGGTTCTTCTGCGGGACGCCGAATCCGGCGAACTCGTGCGCCGCGTAACCCATCCCGATACCGAGCTCCATCCGGCCGCCGGAAAGTTGATCGAGAACAGCGAGGTCCTCGGCCAGGCGAACGGGATGCGCGAACGGCGCCAACAGGATGTCGGTCGAGATCCTCACGTGCTGGGTGATGGCGGCGACCGCGCCGGCCACCGGCACGAAGTTCGGGAGGTGCCCGTCCTCCACGAAGTGGTGCTCGGTGAACCAGACGAGGTCGAGCCCCCACTGATCGACCAACCGGATCTGATCGAGGGTCTCGGCGTAGACCTGAGGCAGCGGCGTTTCGCTGCCCGGCAGGCTTCGGAAGTCATGGACGACACCGAACCGAAGAGGCTGAGGCATCGCCGAAGACTAAACGACACCCCAGCCGGACACCATCCCCCGGACACCGGCGGCCCCAACTCGCAACCGCGTGCAGTGCGCACCTCAGGGAGGGGTGGAACTGCACGCGGTCGCGTGTTCAGCGAGCAGTCATCGGACACGAGCTCCCGGACTGATGGTGGGGGGCGAGGCGTTGAGGGTCTCGATGGCAAAGCCGGCAGCAGCCTTGTACCGAGCCATGAAGTCGTCGAGTTCGGATTTGGGGATGACGTCGTCGATGTCGTCGAACATCCCGCCACAGCGCTCGTCGACCATGCCGAGGATGCCGAAGGGGCCCGCGCCGCGATTACGGAGCACGAGGGCCGACACGTCTTCGAGAAGCTGGCGCTCATAGGCAATCAGCGCCGCTTCACCGACGCCGTGGGCGAGCATCGATGCGCCGAGCACGCGACCGTCGACGATGGCCTGACTGGCCCCGTTCGAACCGACGGGGTACATCACGTGGGCAGCATCGCCGAGGAGCGCGACACGCCCGTCGACCCAGTGGGGAGCGGGTTCTCGGTCGATCATTGGGTACTCGAAGACCTCTGACGCTCCCCGGAGCATCGCCGGGACGTCGAGCCAGTCGTAGTTCCAGTCCTCGAAATGGTGGATGAAATCGTCGAGCTGGACCCGCCGGTTCCAGTCGCCGCTGCCCCATCCCGTCGACGGATCGACGGTGATCTCGGCGATCCAGTTGATGGTGGCCAGCCCGGTCGACGGATCCGACGGCGAGATCGGGTAGAAGACCAGACGGTGGTTCAGCGAACCGAGACCGACGAAGGACGATCCCGACCGGATGGGAACGCCGGGACTGACGCCACGCCACATGATCGCTCCGCCCCACTGCGGCGGTCCTTGCAGAGGGTGCATCTGTTGGCGGACGGCCGAGTGGAGACCGTCCGCTCCGACGAGCACGTCGCCGCCCACCTCGAAGCGGTCACCATCGGCCGCCTCGACGATGGCGACCACACCTGAGGACTCGTTGCGGTAGGCGACGACCCGATGGCCGGTACGGACCGATGCCGGCCCGAGCCGTTCGACGACCGCCCGATAGAGCATCATCTGCAGCTCGCCTCGGTGCACCGCGTACTGAGGCCACCGATAACCGGCAAGCAGGCCACGCGGTTCGGAGTACACGTCGTTCCCGTTGCGCCCGACCAACGCCCACTCCCGGGTCGGAACCCCGACGCCGCCCAGCGCGTCGTCGGCGAAACCGAGGTCGAACAACTCACGGACGGCATTGGGCTGCAGGTTGATGCCGACACCGAGTGGTGCGAGCTCCGCAACCGACTCAAACACGATCGCGGGGACACCGATCTGATGGCAGGTCAGCGCCATCGTCATTCCCCCGATACCCCCGCCAGCAATGAGCACCGTCACGGTCCCAGTGTGCCCGAAGGTGCCGGTCCTGCCGCGCACGAGGTCACGGCCTGGTGCACACTGGTCCGATGATCGACGGCAAACCGGATGCGCACCACAACCGAACGCTCGAGGACCTCCGAGAGGCGGCGATCCAGGCCGAGTTCGAGACCGGCGTCCACGAGACGACGGTGGATGCCGCAAAGGCCCACGTGCTCCTGCGGCTTGCGCGCATCACGTTGGGTGCCCTGGTCACGCTGCTCGGCATCGTCGCGCTGCCATTGCCAGGTCCGGGGTGGCTGATCATTGCCGGGGGGCTCGCCATTCTCTCCCGTGACGTCGAATGGGCCGGCCGGCTGCTGCTCTACATCCGCAAGCGAGTGCCGGGGGTGCCCGACGATGGCAAGATTCCCGCGGCCACGATGGTCCGCCTCGGTCTGATCACCGCGGCGTTCATCGCGCTCTCGCTGTACTGGACCTTCGGCGGCGGCAAGGAAGCCGCCGGCGACCTCTGGAACATCCTCAGGAGCTGACCGATGGCAACCTCTTCGATCCTCGCCGATGCCCGCAAGCTCGTCGACGAGCTCATCGACCCGCTGGCCGACCAATGGGAGACCGAGCGCAGATTCGCCCGCGAAAGCTTCGACGCGGCCGCACAACTCGGCCTCACCGCGCTCCTGGTGCCCGAAGCTCAGGGAGGACGTGGGCTGGGGCCATTGGCTTTTGTTCGCGTGTTCGAGGTCCTCGCGTCGGCTGACCTGGCGGCTGCGTTCAGCCTCGTCGTTCACAACAACTTCGCCCGAGGACTGGCAGCAAGCGGCAACCAGCACCTGATCGACCTGCTCCTCGCCGACACGGTGTCAGGGGCCGCAATGGGGGCTTTCCTCCTCACCGAACCCGGCACGGGGTCGGATGCTTCAGCCATCACCTGTAGCGCCGTGCTCGACGGCGACGAGTGGGTCATCAAGGGCGACAAGGCCTGGATCACCAATGCCAGCGATGCCACCGCGCTCAACGTGTATGCCCAGACGAATCCCGCTCTGAAGCACCGGGGCATCGTGTCGATCGTCGTCGACGCCGCCACCCCTGGCGTCACCAGGCTCGAACCCTATGAGCTGCTGGGCGGGCACGCCATGGGGACAGGAGGATTCCGTTTCGACGACGTCCGCGTGTCCCGCAACAACACGCTCTCGCCCGTGGGGGAGGCGTTCGGTGCCGCGATGGTCGGCATCGACCTGGCTCGGGTGGTTGTCGGGGCAATGTGTTGCGGCATGCTCCAGCGGGCCCTGGACGTAGCGGTCGAACACTCCCGGTCCAGGCAGTTGTTCGGCGGCAGCGTCGCCGACAAACAGGGCGTCCAATGGATGCTGGCCGACGTCGCCACGGACCTCGAGGCCAGTCGACTGCTCACCTTTCGCGCCGCCGAGGCGCTCGAGGCCGAGTCGGACGCGACGATCGCCGCAGCCCACGCCAAGAAGTTCTCGGTCAGAGCGGCCGAACGAGGCATCGCGGCCTGCATGCAGACAATGGGCGCAACGGGGTTCCGGCGGGCCGTCGACAACCCGCTCCCTCGCCACCTCGCCGGTGCGCGGATCGCGGCGTACATCGATGGAACCTGGTGATCGCCCGAGACCTTTTCGGCTGAACCTGCTTCGAGGCCGGCGGAAGTTCGTCGGATGGCGAGACCGTCGAGTACAGGCATCGATGCACCTGGTCGACTTCCTGAGTCGCTCGGCCAAGCCGCCGAGATGACGCGATAACCCGGGCCGATGGTCCCGGGCGCAAGGTTCTGTTGATCGGTGCAAGAGTCCGTTGATCAGTGCAAGACTCGGTCGATGCAAGAGGATCCACTGCTCGGACCCGTTCACGGAGCGACCCGGCACAACTTCGCCGGGATGAAGATCGATGTCGGTCAGGTGGGGAACGCGCGGATCAAACGCCTGATCTACACCCCAGGGGGCCGGTGGTCGACCCACGTGAAGCCGCACGTCGGCACCGAATGGTGCGAACACGCGCACGTCGGCTTCCTCGCTCGAGGCCACTTCGTCGGCGAGTACGCCGACGGCAGTACCTTCGACTACGAAGCCCCCGCCATCATCGCGGTCGAGCCCGGCCACGACTCTTGGGTCGAGGGCGACGACCCTGTCGTCCTGATCCAGTTCGACTTCGAACGCGGGACCGTGGAGCAGCTCGGGCTTCGGACGCGCGTTCCCGAATGAGCCTCGGCGACCTCCGCGCCCAAGCTCAGTCCTGCAGACCGAGGCTCATCATGCCGCCGACCAGGTTCGTGACATCGGTGAAGCCTTGAGCGACGAGGAACTCGGCCGCCTTGCCACTGCGCCCACCGCTGCGGCACAGCAGGGCGACGGGCCGCGTGGAGTCGAGTTCGCCAAGGCGCTCGGGCAGTTGACCGAGCGGAATGAGCGTGACACCGGGGACCGACGCGGCAGCGGTCTCCTCGGGCTCACGAACGTCGACAAGCTGCACACCGGCAGCGACAAGGGCGGCGTGATCGGACGCAGGGGCTTCTTTGAAACTCATGGGTCACAGCATAGAAACAAAGTCCGTACAAATCGGCACGGTCGGGCCGGATAGTTGTCGACCGAACGGACCCCGCCGCAGGGTGATGTGGCCATCGCACGAGCATCCCGGACAGCAGTCTTGCTCGCCGTGCTCGCCGGATTCTTCGGGTCGCTCGACACCGCGCTCAACATCGCCTTCCCCGATCTGAGCGAGCACTTCGATCTCGGCGTCTCGGGCCTGCAGTGGGTGGTCGTGTGCTTCGTTCTGGCCTATGGCGGCTCACTCCTCGGGGCCGGTCAGCTCGGTGACCGCTTCGATCCTCATCGGGTCCTCGGCGTGGGGGCGAGTTCGGCCACCGTGGCCCTGGTCATCTGTGCCCTCGCCCCGACATTCGAGGTCTTTCTCGTCGGTCGAGTGATTCAGGGCGTGAGCACTGCCCTCGTGATGGCCTCGGCCCCGGCGCTCATCACCCTGACCGCATCCGACGACGCCAAGGGCCAGGCCATCGGACGCTTCCAGACGAGCGCAGCCATCGGGTTGGCCGTCGGCCCGATCCTCGGCGGCCCCTTGGTGCGCGTCGGCGGTTGGCCGGCGGTCTTCTGGTTCCGGGTGCCCCTGTCGCTGGTGCTGCTGGTCCTGTCGCTGTGCATGGTCGACCGACGGCCCTCGGCCGATCGTCCCCGGGCCGACGTCGCGGGCGGCCTGCTGTTCACGGTGGTTCTCACTGCCGGCCTCCTCGCCATCAACGGGGGCCGCACACTGGGATGGACGTCACCGGCCGTGCTCGGGTCGGGGCTGGTGGCCGCAACTGCCTTGTGGTCGCTGCCCCGCGTCGCCCGGCGAACGTCTCATCCGCTGCTCGATCCCGGGTTGTTCCGCGAGGGCGACTTCGTCGCCGCCAACGTGCTCGCCGTCACCTCCAACGGAGCCATGTTCGCGACATGGCTACTGCTGCCCGGTCTTCTCGTCGACCAGTTCGGTTGGGAGGTGCTGGCCGCCGGCTGTTGTCTCGCTCTGTCCCCGGCAGCGACGGCCATCGTTGCGCCCAAGGCCGGCCGTCGGGCCGATCGTGGCCGGAGTGGTCCCCTCGTGATCGCGGGCTTGGCCATCATGGCCTGTTCGATGCTGGTCCTGGGGCTCGCAGGTACCGTGAGCGACAGTCGGCCGATCTTTCGGTCGGCAGCCATCGTCGTCGGGTTGCTGGGCGTCGGGGCGGGGCTGGGGTCCTTCGCCGTTCCCAACATGAAGACGATCATGGGCGCGCTCCCACCCGATCGCCAGGGAGTAGCCGGCGGCCTCGCACTCCTCACCCGCACGGCCGGCATCGTTGCGGCCGTTGCCGCTTCCAGTGCCCTGTTCGACGCGATCGAGCCCTCACGCGGCTACGACGCCGCGTTCCGGACGGTGTTCACCGTGATGGCGGCCGTGTTGGCGGGTGCGTCGCTCGTGGGGACCCTTCGGCTTCGCCGCAACGCCGGACTC
>JAQCHM010000114.1 GCA_027730885.1 Actinomycetota bacterium
GAGGAGGATGCGCCTGTTGAAGGGGACCAAATGAACCGGTGAACGCCCTGCGGCCCGATTTCGTGCCGCGAGCGGTGTGGAGTTGTCGGATGCCGGCCGGGTCGACGTCGACGATCCCGAAGTCGTCGTCACACAGGTGAGACAGCGTTGCGAAGTCATGGTCGCGCACACTCCGCAGGAGCATGGGGGTGTCGCAGCAGAAGGGTTCGGAGTCGAACTGGGTCGGGGGGGTATCGAGCGGGGAGATCTTTCTCCCGGAGAGAGTGGTTTTCATCTGTAGGTCCTTGTAGCGAAGGTGACTCCCCGGCACCTGGGGGGGCAGATGCCGGGGTGTCGGAGGGACTCAGTTGTTGACGATTTCGCTCAGGTCATCCGGCGTGACGATGTCGATGTCGGCACCACCGGCCTCGAGGTAACCGTCCTCGCGGGACTTGATGAGTGCGATCCCGAGCACGAGCAGCCCGAACAGGGGCTTGGCCAGCACGTCACCGATGGAGTAGCCGACCTGACGAACGACTTCGGAGGTCGCAGGATTGTCGATCACCGTCGGTGCGATGTAGGCGAGGGGATAGATGCTCCACGTGGCCAAGATGATGTAGCGCAGCGCGTCGACCGTCTTGCGCACGCGGTCGCTCTGGCGATCAAGTGACCGACCGAGCTCGACGAACAGCACGTAGAGGATGTAAAGGAACGGGATCATCGAGAGCACGAACCACACCGCACGGGCGGTCGAGTCGGGATCGGACAGCTCGCCAGGCCAACCAAGACCGATCATTGCGACAGCAGCGATCGTCAGCCTCACGAGGAGACTCCGGGTCTTCCCGGCCGTCAGCTTGAGGACAACGACGAGCTCGGCGAGGAGAAGCGGCACCGTGAGCAGCCAGTCGACGTATCGGTAGCCCTCGTTGAACGGCCGCCCGTCCTGGACGTATTCGCCACCGACATAGCTGAACGAGTCGGAGAACGAGTTGAAGATCCGGACGTAGTGGTAGAGCGCGATGGCGACGACCAACGTCGACAGGGTCACGGCCATGCGATGACGCGGCGCGACTCGCCCCCTGATGAGCAGGAAGAAGAGCAACGCAGCACCCATGGCCGCTATGACGAACGAGTATGAGTTGTACACCAGATTGAACTGGTTCTCACTCAGTGTGAAATCCATGTTGTTCCTTCGGGTTTGGGGGCTGCACCGTTGCGGGCCAACTGTCGGTTTAGCAGCAATCAGCGTGAATTACTCTCGTTTAGCGCGACTTCATTGAATGGGGTGCGAAAGACGGTGGCAAGCCGGTCGCCGACGGGTCGGTGGCCAGCATTTCGAGCCGGCTGAGGGCGCGCAGACAGATGAGCGAGTAGGGCGCGACCGGTAGGGGGACTCCGAAACTGACTCGGCAGCGATCGGCGCCGAGCTTCTTGACGACACGGCCGGTCGCACCGATTCCTCCGATGGCCCAGGACCATCGGGTACCCGACTCGAAACGGGTGACCTCGAACGGCAACTCGATCCCCAATGCGGTGCGGACGATCCCCGTGCTCCCGAGTCGGAACTCGAGCTCGTTGAGCACAGCGGAACGAACGCTCGGTCCCCAAAGCGGCCAGAGATCAGGATTGACGAGCAGTCGCCACAGTGTCTCGGCCGGAGCATCGATCTCGCGACCGACCCAAACGCCGCGCATCTGGACCGGTCAGCTCGAAGCTTTCACGGCGCCGACAGCCGCATCGCTGGCTTCGGACAACAAACGACTCCGTGCCGACTCGTCATGTTCGAGTGCTTCGAGTAGGTGCCCTCCGACCATCACCGCTCCGGAGACCGTGATGAAGAACACGAACACGCCAACGATGAACAGGATCTCGGTCATGATCCGACCCGATCCGAATCGAGCCGGCGAGTGGAGTCGACGGGCACCAGGGCCGGCCGGCGAGTGGGGCTCAGCATCAGCGTGCCGAGTGAGTGGATCGACGGAACCCACAGCCCCACGAAGATGCCGGTCTCTTTCTCATCTGCCACGAAATACAGCCAGACGGAGAAGACGAACGACAAGAATCCGGCGACCACCTTTCTATACCGGACCACCGTTTTACATCATTCAGTCATATTTATTCCGCGCTGATTGAGATCAGGCTGACTTATGCGGGCACACCCTCACCAGCGCTGCGTCGGGCGAGCTCGATCAGCTCGGTCAAGTTGCTTCCGGCGCCACCCACGATCGTCGGTGTGCCTGCAGCCCGTAGGGCGGCGGCGGTCGTGTCGGCGAGATCCCGTGTGGTGGGGTTGGTCACGGTGATGACTGCCAAGCTCACTGGCTGAGCCCGGCAAAATTTGAGAATCTCATCGGGCGGCAGGTCGGCGCCCAGGTGGTGTACGTGCCAGTTGTCATCCCGAAGGGCGACGGAGGCCATGGTGGTCGGAAGCGAATGATGATCGCCCGACAGCGCGGCCACGACGGTGACTCCGCGTCGACGGCCGCGCGGGTTTGATGCCAGGCTGCCGAGCAGTCGCTCGACGATCGCCGAGGCGCGATGTTCGACCCAGATCGTCAGCTCGCCGTCGTGCCAGCCTTGCCCAATCCGTCGCAGCGGGGGGACGAGCGCGATCTGGATCAGATCGACGATCGGTGCACGGTCGTCCGCCAAGCGTCGGGCGATCTTCGTGGCGGCGGCTTCGTCGCCGGTCACGAGCGCCTCGTACAAGCGGTCGGCCGCATGCTCGAGCCTGGCGGCTCGCGGTGCTGGGGGAGTCTTGGGGGTTTGGCGCTCCCGGTTCAGCTCGATGATGTCGTCAGGATTGACGAGATATCGACCGCCGATCAGCTCGGCGTCGAGGCGCCCGTTGCGGACCCAGCGATAGGCGGTCTGGTAGTGAACGCCAAGCTGATCGGCCGCCTTTTGCAGGTCGAGTCTCGTATCTGTCCTCGGTTCCATGTCCCCGATGCTAGAGCCGGTCCGATTTTTATGCACTGAACGATAGTAAATTGAACTAAAGTACGCTAAGACAGAGATCGTGGTTTTGTCCTTTGCTCGTGAATCGATTCTCCGTCCGACCGAACTGCACCCGATCGTCGAACAACTTCGTTCGCTCGTCGGTGCCGGCGATTACTCGTCGTTGCTGCATCGGTCTGCGCAACTCGCCGAACGCGTGCGTCGTTCCCCGGATCAGGCTGCGCTGTCATACGATCTCCGCCGGCTCGCCGATGACGGAACGATCGCATCCCTGGTCGCGATCGAGTCGTTGGTCTGTGTCGATCACCGACTCGCCGACGAGGCGCTGGTCGATCTGCTGTCGCATTCGGCCCAGATCGTCCGCCGGCACGCGGCGTGGCGTCTCGGCGACAGGCAGCCGTCCGACCGGGCGCTGCCGGCCCTGATCGAAATGATCACCGTGGGTGGCATCGACACCATGCATGCTCACCGCACGTTGCGGCGCTGGTCCGACTCGTTCGCCCCCCCGATCCTGCGGGCCGCAATCGCCGAGTTGACCGACGAGAACGGTCACGCCGCTCGAGCTCGGCTCGTCGATCTGATCGGGGTACTCGGCAACGATGCCGACCAGGTCTTGCTCCACCTGGCTCTCGACGAGAGCGAAGCGACCTCCGTCCGGGCCGCTGCGGTCGGCGCTCTCGGCGAGCGCAATCGCCCATCAATCGAGAACTCACTCCGGCATCTCGCCGCGTTTGACGTGACGATCGGGACCGATGCCGCACTGGCGCTCAGCAGTCGCTGGCTCGGCGAGCCACCGTCGGTCGACCGATCAGAACGCAGCGGTGTCCGAGTTGCTCAGCTCGTGCTGGCCGAAGGGCTCGACGGCCAGCTCAGCCTTGGTGGACGTGGTGACACCGGTGGCGTCGCCAGCCTGTTGGTCTCGCTCGGGGAGGCACTGGCCCGTCGGTCCGATGTCGAACACGTCCTCACGATCGGCCGCGGTACCGTCTCAGATGCCGTCATCGGGCCGTTGTCGTCGAGCCAGATCCCATTGTCATACGGCATGGTGTCGTTCGGAGACGACGATCGTCCAGCCGACAACGCCAATCAGGCATGGGAGCATCTCCCCGCCATCGAACGTGGCATACGACGCGCGCTGCGGCTGGCCGGACCGATCGACGTGCTGCATCTCCGTATGGCCCACGCAGGCACGCTGGCCGGTGCGTCTGTCGCCGCCGAGATCGGGATCCCCTTCTGTTTCAGCGTCGCTCCGGATCCGCACAACGTGATCGAGTCGCTCCAGGCGCGAGGCGAACTCGACGACGAATCGTTCGTGCGACTCGCCACCGACACCCACGTGTGGTTCAGAGCCCGGTTGATCGAGGGCGTGGCTCGCGACGCGGATCAACTGGCGCTGTTCCCGGGCTCGAAACAGATCGACTTTCTGGATGGCCTTGAAGCCAACGGCGAGCATCAACGCCAGAGTGTGGCCGTCGTGGCCGAGGGAATCGACGTCAGCCTGCTCGATCGGGTGGGCGACATTCAGGATGCCGTGCACGGCGACATGCGCTCAGGCGACGTGTTGGACGATCTCGCCACCGACATTCCACCGTCGAGGCGGGATCTGCCGCTCGTGCTCAGCGTCGGACGGCTCGATCCGATCAAGGGTATGGACCGGGTCGTCGCGGCGTGGGCCAGCGATCCGCGCCTCCATGACCACTCCAATCTGGTGATCGTCGGTGGAGATCTCGCCAAACCGTCGGCGACCGAAGCGGCCGTGCTCGACGTCATCGACCGGCTGGTTCCGGCGACCGATCCGCGTCGGGCAGGCATCGTCTTGCTCGGTGGGCGGCCTCGCGCCGACGTCGCCCGACTGCTGGTTGCGGCTGTGTCCGGGCGTGCGGGCGGCTGGGCGGCCGGCGGCGTCTACGTCGATGGTGCGGTGAAAGAGGAGTTCGGGCTGGCCGTGCTCGAAGCGATGGCTGCCGGCCTCGTCGTCGTGGCTCCCAGCACCGGAGGCCCATCGACATACGTCGACGATGGTGACACAGGCGTTCTGGTCGCCCCGCGCGCCGATTTGGGCGCGGCAATCCACAGAGGATTCGGGCTGGTGGCGAGGAGCGGGAGGGCCGAACGTGCTCGCACGCTGGTCGAACAGCGGTACTCGATCGAAACGATGGCCGACCAACTCGTCGCGCTGTACCGACCGGCACCGGTGTCGCGATGAGCCTGCTCGTCATCAGCCCCGACTTCGCCTCGCACTACGGCCCGTTGGCCGTCGTCGCGGCCGCGGCGTCGGATGCAGGGCATCGGGTGGTCGTGGCGACTGGTCCGAATCTTCGCCGGCGTGTCGAGGCCGATGGCTTCGATTGGCGCATGCTCCGTCTGGGCGCCGGCGCCAATACGGGAATCGCGACCTGTGATCCGAGCATCGAGCGGTTCATCGCCGCGACCGCCGCCGGCCCGATCGCGACGATGCGTCGCCAAGCGCTCGATCGAGAACAGGATCTGCTGTTCGAGCCCGAACGAGTCGCCGTCGAGGTGGCTCGTCTGTGCGACGAGCTCGAACCCGACAGCGTGATCGTGGACCATGTGTCGTTTGCGTCGACCCTGGCCATGTACGCCACCAGTCGACCTTTCGTCACGCTGGTACCCGGCCATCCCAGCCAGCTTCCGGTCGGGCGCGAGCGCTACGGCGTGCCCGAGATCTGGCCCTTGCGGTTTCGTCCCGACCCCCATCAACTGGCGGAGCTCGAAAGCCTGGTGGGCCGGGTCACACAGGTTTTCACCGACAGATGGAACACGGCGCTCGATGAGGTCGCGCCGAACCGACAGCCCGTCGCTGATGCGTTCCGGGCCCACGGCGACCGCGTGCTCTACAACAGCATCAGCGAGTTGCAGGCACCGTCTCGGGTTACGGGAATGCCGAGCGACCATCGCTTCGTCGGCCCGCTCGTGCGTCACGAGCAGCTTCCGGCCGAGCTGAGCTCGTGGGCGACGAGCCACGACGGCCGGCCCCAGGTGTACGTCGCACTCGGCACCTTCCTGTCGCACCGTCGTGATGTGCTGGCCCGAATCACCGAAGCGCTTGTTCACCTCGGCGTCCGCGCAGCGGTTGCGACGGGAGCGACACCGGTCGAACGGCTCGGTCCGCTCCCCGACGATTGGGTGGTCGCGCCACAGCTTGCGCAAGTCGCGATGTTGCGCCACGCCGATCTGATCGTGCATCACGGCGGCAACAACAGTGTGCAAGAGGCGTTCGCAGCCGGCGTGCGTCAGATCGTGTTGCCGTTCTCGACCGACCAGTTCTCGAATGGCGCCGATCTCGAACGGATCGGTGCAGCGAGTGTTCTCCCGCCCAACGAGACGACCGCCGTCGATCTGGCGCTGGCGATCGATGTCGGTCTCACCGCCGTCCGACGTCCAGCAAGCGAAACGGTCAGCGTCGACGATCTGGTCGATGCTGTCTTCGGCCGAACTCGAACAAGCGAGACCCCATCACACCCGACTCGCTGACAGCTGACCCAGACTGAGCGATGGGTGCAGACACCGAAGCCGTCGCCGCCGACAAGATCCGCCCCGGTGGCCGCGGTCCCGGGTTCGGTTCTGTCCGCCGCGTCCGCCGGCTCCAATTCGTTGTTGGTGGACGGATGTGTGCCGGTTCGTCATGCCCAGGACATCCTCGATCTCATCGGCCATGCCGTACCTGCGCCGACGGCCGCGGCCGACCCCATGGTCGAAGGTTCGCTCGAGCGGCGGATACTGGTGCAGTTGCGTGTGGGCGAGCAGCACCTCGACCAGCTGGTCGTCGAGACGGGGTTCCCCCCGACGGCGGTCGTGCAATCCGTCGCCGTACTGATTGACCGGGGTCTGGCTCGTCGAGTTGGAAATCGCGTCTCGGTGTCGGACTCGTGAGGGTACGAATCGGGCCGCGATGCAGGGTACCGTGGTCCGCCGTGCCGATTCCTCCCGTGCCCAGTGTCGCTCCGGTGAGTGTGGCGCGAGCCCGCTATCTGGGAGCCCTCGGGCTACCGGCGTCCACTGCACCGGGCCCTCGGGTTGTCGATCGAGGCGAGATTTCGGGCCGGGACAGCTCGTCAAGCCAAGAAATCTTCAGGAAGTCTGACCCAAGTACTCACTTTAGGTGGCTGAGTTCCGACGAAGAGTGGGACACGCTGCTGCAGGTTTCTGCAGTTGCGGATCCAACTCACTTTGGCGGACCACAAACCTTGGCGGGACTCGTGGCGGATATCGACAATACGACGGGACCAGGCCATGTCTGGGCTCGTTACAAGGCAACCGGCGATCAATCCGATCGCGACCAACTGATCGTGTACTACGCGCCTCTGGTGAAGTACGTGGCGGGACGCATCGCGTCGGGGCTGCCTCAGAACGTCGATCAGAGCGATTTGGTCAGTTATGGGATGTTCGGCCTGATCGATGCGATCACCAAGTTCGACCCCGACCGCGGCTTCAAGTTCGAAACCTACGCCATTGCTCGAATCAAGGGCGCAGTGCTCGACGAGCTGCGTTCCATCGACTGGGTACCGCGATCGGTGCGGGCCAAGGCCAAATCGGTCGAGCTGGCCATGAGCAAGCTCGAGTCCGAGCTGCATCGTGCGCCGACCGACGAGGAGATTGCCGTCGAACTCGACATCACTCCGAGCCAGCTGAACACGGTGTACAGCCAGATCAGCTCCCTCGGGATGGTCGCGCTCGACGAGATGTTGTCCTTCGGTGGTGGTGACTCGATGTCCGTCGGCGACACGCTCGCCGATCGGCGCGAGGGGCCAGGCGGGCAGTATGAGCGGGTCGAGATGCGCCAGCTGCTCGGGGCCGCCATCAATCGAATGGGCGATCGAGAGAAGATCGTGCTCACGCTCTACTACTACGAGGGTCTGACATTGGCCGAGATCGGCAAGGTTCTCGGGGTAACCGAGAGCCGGGTCTGTCAGATCCACACCAAAGCGGTACTGCAACTCAGGAGCCGTCTGCAGGCCCTCGAGCGAGAAGTGGTCTGAGACCGGGCTGACCCCGACGTTTCGCGGTCTCGGTGCGTCGTGCGCCGGATCCGCATCGGGTCGATCGACCCCGACGAAATGCCCGCCGGTCGAACCGGCGTCTGAGCAGGAGACGGCAGATGGGTCGGTTGGGTGGAGCCCTGTCCGGGGCGGCCCGGTTGCGGTTCGCAGAGTTGGCCCTGCGCGGCGTGTTCGTCGGGCTGTGCTCGATCTTGTTGGCCGCACCGCCGATTGCGGCCGGCGCAGACCGGGTACCGGCCGCCGGGGGAGCGGCGACCTCCGACCCGGCGGAGTCCGGGTGGGTGCCGCCGGTCGATGCGCCGATTGCCGATCCGTTCCGGCCCCTCGATCCCGCTATGGCGCCGGCAACCGAGGCATCGAGTATGGCGTCGAGGGAGGGGAGCCGGTGGTCGCGGTGGCCGGGGGGGCGAGTGACGTTCGTCGGCGCGATCGCCGGGGGCCGATTCGTCGTCGTCACCCATCCCGATGGCCTGCGATCGACCTACGCCTTCGTCGCGGAGATCCTTGTGGTCAAAGGCAAGACGGTGGCGCAGGGCGAGTTGTTGGCGCGGGCCGCCGTCGGCTTTCATCTCACGGCCCGCATCGGTGACGAGTACGTCGATCCGGCAGCACTGTTCGCCGGCGCGATCGCTCGGCCACGTCTCATTGCCGACGCTTCTGCCGGCAGAGCAGTCGCCGACCGGGAAGCGTCGGTCAAGCTCGGCCCTCTGGACCCCTTGCGGGCCCTGTTGCAGACCTCCAACGATCTGACGTTGACGTCGCAACTCATGGCCCTCGCCCGGGCGGCCGGAACCTGGCGGGATCAGGACTGCTAGACCGATCCGACGTCACCCCCGCATCTCGACGGCGGACGCACCCTGATCCAGGTCGGTGGCCTCGGGAGCAGTTCGGCGGACGCGTCCATCGGACGCCTCGATGAATCGGCGATCGGCTACGACCTGGCTGATGTCATCGGGTTCAGTTATGCGGGTGGCTGCACGCCGCTGGCCTTCGGAGCCTCCAACATCTCGGCGG
>JAQCHM010000115.1 GCA_027730885.1 Actinomycetota bacterium
GACTGCACGAGGTGCCGGTGATGATCCTGCCGTACGTCGACCTGGCGACTTTGGCGGTGACCGATCAGTTCCTCGATCGCACCAGCATCGTCGGCGGCGGTTCGCTCTACACCTTCGTACAGAACCTCCTGCTGGCCGGGACCCACGAAGGCCTCGGCTCCTCGCTCACTACCCTCGTCGCAGCAGAACAGCCGTCGATGGACGAACTGCTTGGCGTTCCAGCAGGCTTCGCCCTCGGCGCGCTCCTCGCCTTCGGCTGGCCCCAGCCCGACAAGCAGTACACCAAGCTCTCGCGTAAGCCGGTCGAGGAGATCGCCTTTCGCGACCGGTGGGACGAACCGTTCAGCAACTGAACCGTCGATCCGACGAGTGGGTTGCAAAGTTAAACCCACTCGATTATCTTGCACGACGGTGGTACGCGAATCGACAGCCGGCCTCGATCATTGTTCGATCGCAGCGACGCTCGCCGTCATCGGCGACCGGTGGACCGTGCTCATACTCCGCGACGTCTTTCGCGGCGTCCACCGATTCTCCGACCTCCAGGAGAATCTCGGCATCGCCAAGAACCTGTTGAGTCACCGACTTGCCCGACTGGTAGACGCCGGGGTGCTCGACAAGGTCCTCTATCAGGACCGCCCAATCCGTTTCGAGTACCGACTCACCGACAAAGGCCGCGACCTGTCGCCGTCACTCATCGCCCTCATGGGCTGGGGCGATCGGTGGATGGCCGCCGGTGAGCCACCCACGGTGCTCGTCCACGATCGCTGCGGTACTCCGCTCGCACAGCGGGTCGAATGCCCCGCTTGCAACGAAGACATCACACCCACCCATATCCGGAGCCGACGTGGTCCCGGCCGAGAGGAATCCCTGTGAGCCTCACCGTTCCCACTCCCCGACTGGACGAACTCGCCGGCCTGTCGACCACAGAGCTCATCGAGCGTGCGGCCGCCATCCGAGACGCCGCGTTCGGGACGAGGGTGACCTACTCGCCGAAGGTCTTCATTCCATTGACGATGTTGTGCAGGGATCAGTGCGGTTACTGCACCTTCGCCCAGCCGCCGGCCCGCCTCGAGTCGCCCTACCTGACACCGGCCGAGGTCCTGAAGATCGCTCGCCAGGGTGCCAGGGCCGGTTGTCACGAAGCCCTCTTCACGCTGGGCGAACGGCCCGAGCTGCGCTACCCAGCGGCGGCCGAGTGGCTCGAGGCCAACGGTTACGCCTCGACCATCGACTATCTGGCGGCGATGTGCGAGCTGGTGCTGAAGGAGACCGGCCTGCTGCCCCACGCCAACGCCGGAGCCCTCTACCCCGATGAGCTGGAAAAGCTACGACGGGTGTCTCCGAGCCAGGGAATGATGATCGAGTCGCTCCGTGACGATCTGGAATGTCACAGGAACGCTCCCGACAAGGAGCCGGCGCGCCGCCTGGCCTCGCTGGAAGCGGCCGGACAACTGGCGATCCCCTTCACCACCGGGATCCTGGTCGGTATCGGCGAGAACGAGCAGGATCGGATCGATGCTCTCGAAGCCATCGCCGAGAGCCACCGGGCCCACGGGCACGTGCAGGAGGTCATCGTCCAGAACTTCCTGCCCAAGGCCGGCACGGCCATGTGGAAGCACGAGGCCTGCCCGGACGATGCCTACCTTCGGGCCATCGCCCTAGCTCGCATCATCCTGCCCGATGACATCCACCTCCAGGCTCCGCCGAATCTCTCCGACGACTTCGGCGTCCTTCTCGATGCCGGCATCGACGACTGGGGTGGTGTCTCGCCCATCACCGCGGACCACGTCAACCCTGAACGCCCTTGGCCTGCGCTCGATCGACTCCGTGAGGTCACCGAGTCCAAGGGCTTCGTCCTGGCCCCGCGGCTGACCATCTATCCCGAGTTCGCCCGCACGGCCAACGGACTGTTGCCGCGGCGGTCGCCTCGTGGCCACACCGACTGGGTGCACCCGGAGCTGCGGTTCAACGTGCTCGATCGTTCCGAGTCCGACGGCATGGCTCGCGATGATCCCGGAGCGATGTTCCCCGAGAGGGCCGAGTTCGTGAAGCAGGGCGACGACGGCGCCGACGTGATCCTCATTGGCGACCGCTCGACCCAGTGGTATTCGGGCGCTCCGGTCGATCCGCCCGATCTCATCTCCGACGACCGCCCCGTGCGCGGCGTGGTGGCCGAGGTCATCGCAGGCGTGCGTGCCGGGCAGGAAGCCGGTGCAGAGCAGCTTCTTGCTCTGTTCCGAGCCCGCGGCCCCGAGGTTGCGGCCGTCGCCCGCCTGGCCGACGAGCTGCGCAAGGAGATCTCCGGTGATGACGTGACCTACGTCGTGAACCGCAACATCAACTACACGAATGTGTGCACCTTCAAGTGCCGCTTCTGCGGATTCTCCAAAGGCCCGTTGAGTCTCAACCTGCGGGGCAAGCCGTACCTGCTGACATTGGAGGAGATGCAGCGCCGGGTGATCGAGGCCGCCGAGCGCGGGGCGACCGAGGTCTGCCTGCAAGGGGGCATCCACCCGGACTTCGACGGCGATTACTACATCGACGTTGCCCGCGCGGTGAAGGAAGCCGTGCCCGAGATGCACATCCACGGCTTCACGGCCCTGGAGGTCACCGAAGGTGCTCGCCGGTTGGGCGAACCTCTCGACCAGTACCTCGTGCGTTGTATGGAGGCCGGCCTCCGGTCACTTCCGGGGACCGCGGCCGAGATCCTCAGCGATGACGTCCGCATGCTCTTGTGCCCGGACAAGATCACGTCGGGGCAGTGGCTCGAGGCACACCGCGTTGCCCACTCGGTAGGTCTGCGGTCGAACGTGACCATGATGTTCGGGGCGATCGAGCACCCGTATCACTGGGTCAAGCACTTCATCGCCACCCGGGAGTTGCAGGCCGAGACCGGCGGATTCACCGAGTTCGTCGGCTTGCCGTTCGTCCACATGGCTTCGCCCATCTACCTCCAACGAAAGGCCCACCGCGGCCCGACGTTCCGAGAGAACTTGCTCGTGCACGCCATCGCCCGCATCGCCTACCGGGGCTACATCGACAATATCCAGTCCGGCTGGGTCAAGATCGGGACCGAGAGCGTCAAGCAGTTGCTCCAGGCCGGTTGCAACGACATCGGCGGCACCTTGATGGACGAGAACATCAGCAGAGCCGCCGGGGCCGCCCACGGCACCGCCTTGACGCCCGAGGACTTCCGACGTGAGTTCGAGCCTCTCGGGCGACGCCTTGTCGAGCGCACCACGCTCTACGGACGACCCGACCGGTCCACTGCCTCGGCATGACCGCACCAAGGGCGAGGAACACTTTCGGCGATGCCGAGGTCGACCGCCTGCTGAGTGAGGTACTTGGCTCGGTCGGTGCCGACGCCAACGACGATCTCGTCCGGCGCCTCCTCGTCACCGCGCTCTACATGGACGCCGACGACGTCGACCGGCTCGAGCTGAAGATCGCCTCCCAGGCCCTGGTCGAGATGCACAATGCGTGGCGAGTCTTCTCGCCCTACCGGGATCGGACGAAGGTGACCGTCTTCGGGTCGGCTCGTACGGCGACCGATCATCCGGCCTACCGCCTGGCGCACGAGTTCGCCAGCCGCATCGCCGAACGCGGTTGGATGATCATCAGCGGGGCCGGGCCCGGGATCATGACCGCAGCCGTCGAAGGGGCCGGGGTCCACAACTCCCTCGGTGTCAACATCGTCCTGCCGGCCGAGCAGAAGGCGACGCCTCTCCTCGACGGCGACCCGAAGCTGGCCACGTTCCGCTACTTCTTCACCCGCAAGCTCTTCTTCATGAAGGAGAGCGACGCTTTCGTGCTGCTTCCCGGCGGTTTCGGCACGCTGGACGAGACCTTTGAACTCCTCACGCTGGTACAGACCGGCAAGAGCTACCCGACGCCGATCGTGCTGCTCGATCCTCCCGGCTCGTGCTACTGGCAGACATGGCTCGACTTCGTCGAGCAGGGCCTCCACGCCGACGGATTGATCAGCGAGGCCGATCTCGGCCTGTACCTGCACACCCACGATGTCGACGAAGCGGCCCACTACATCTGCCACTTCTACTCGACGTTCCACTCGATCCGCTTCGTCGGGCAGCGGTTGGTCCTGCGATTAGCGCGGCCCCTCGAAGCCGGCCACCTCGACACGCTGACCGACGAGTTCTCCGACATCATCGTCTCGGGCTCGATCGAGTCGATCGAGGCGACAGAGGCCGAGCAGCGTGACGACGACTGCGTCGACCTGCCCCGCGTGGCGTTCAGATTCAACGGTCAGTCCTTCGCACGACTGCACGCGATGATTCGTCGCATCAACGATCTTGGCCTGGCGTCAATGCCCGCGTCCGAACAGGTCGCCCTGCCGCCGGTGCAGCATCCGCTCCATGACCTCGAACCCGAGCCCGATAAAACACCAGCCGGAGGCTGACGCAGGCTACTGTCGTTCCAGTGCTGATCGGCCCAGAGCCTCCCCCGCCCTCGACCTCCCTGCGAGCGACCATCCCGCCGGGAACCCATCCTGCGGCCTTTCCCCCCGCCGATGGTCATCGATGGGTGTCCCTCACCGACGCGGTCGGTGACGTGTGGCTTTTCGACGTCGACTTCCTACTCTCGGGTTATCAGTGCATCTATGGTCAAGGATGCCCGTCGATCGGGACCCAACCCGATCCGGCCGAGGCCTTGGGCTGTTGCATACACGGTGCCCATTTCGTCGATACCGATGACCGCGTGGAGACAGCAGCCGCGGCCGCATTGCTGACCGACGAGAACTGGCAGTTTCGACGTCGGGCACGTCGGGCTGGTGGGCCCTTCAAGCAGGACCGGGCCGGCGGCTGGGCGAGCCGTCGCACCGAGGGCGCTTGCATCTTCCTCAATCGGGCGGGCTTTCCCGGCGGTAGCGGATGCGCGTTGCATCGCGGTGCGTTGGAGGCAGGAAAGCGTCCGCTCGACTGGAAGCCGGATGTCTGCTGGCAGGTTCCGATCCGCCTCGACATCCACAGCAGTGAGCACGGCAACGACACCGTGTTCGTGCGGGCGTGGGAGCGCCGCCACTGGGGTCCGGGCGGCGAAGAATTCCACTGGTGGTGTATCGAGGCCCCCGAAGCCCACACTGCGCCCGAGCCCGTGTACCTGACCAGTCGGGACGAACTGATCGAACTGGTCGGTCCCGATCTCTATGCACGACTGGTCGATGCCCTGACCACGATCGAGCGGGAGACGCCGGTCATCCTCCGATGATCAACAACGTGTGGCTCACGCGAGGGCAAGCCTTGCTCCCCGAAGGCCGCAGCTCGCGGGTGCTCCTTGCGTCCGTGGGCGTCGGCATCCTGGTCGGAGGCCTCGTGAGCGTCTTCGAGTGGCTCACGATCATCGTCGCCTTCGACGGGCTCGCCCGTACCCCTCTTGCGGTGCAAGCCATCGCCCCCGTGTTCGGCCTTGCGATCGCTGCCCTCATCCTTCGCACGCTGGGGGGAGGGGTCTCGCCGTCGACGTCGGACGAATATCTGACTGCATATCACAGCCGAAACCCTTCGCTGCCGATCCGATCGCTCGGGGCCCGACTGTTGGCCGGTGTGTCGACCATCGGGCTCGGCGGCGCACTGGGGCTCGAAGGCCCGTCGATCTACGCCGGATCGACCATCGGACTCGCAGTCCAGCGCCGCCTGGACCGCTTCCTCGGTCGTGATGCGGTGAAGATGCTGATCACCGCCGGGGCCGCGGCCGGCGTTGCCGCTGTGTTCCAGGCGCCGGCCACCGGCGTGCTCTTCGCCCTCGAGGCACCCTACCGAGACGACCTCGCCCACCGGGCGCTCCTGCCGTCGCTCCTGGCGTCGGCCGCTAGCTACAGCACCTTCGTCTCGATGCCCTTTGCCCGCCCGCAGCCGTTGCTGGGCCAGGTCATCGCCCCGGGTATCGGGGCCGGTGATCTGGTGGCCGCCTTCGCTATCGGCGTCGGGGCCGGTCTGGGGGGCCGACTGTTCGCCTCACTCACCCGGTGGGTGAAGCGGGCCGCTCGATCGGCGCCGAGCCCCTTCCTGGTCCTCGGCGGCGGCGCCCTGCTGGGCGGACTCGCGCTGCTCTCCGACGCAATCTTCGATGCACCGCTGACCCTCGGTCCCGGCGTCGGCGCAGTCGAGTGGATGGCGGCCGAGCGGACGTTGCCGCTCATTGCCGCCCTGTTCGTTCTGCGCACCGTCGCCACCCTGGTGACCATCGGTGCCGGCGGGACCGGCGGGCTGTTCATCCCCCTTGCGACCCAGGGCGTCTTGCTCGGTGGGCTGGTCGGCGCCGGTCTGCAGCAGTTCGGGATCGAACCCGAGAGCGTTCGCCTGCTTCCCATTCTGGGCCTCGCCGCCTTCGTGGCCGCCGGCTACCGCACGCCGATCGCGGCGGTGATGTTCGTTGCCGAGACGACCGCCAATTCGGGCCAGGCCGTCGTACCCGCTCTGATCGCCGCGGCCGTGTCCCAGCTCGTGGCGGGCAAGGAGTCCGTGAGTTCCGGACAGCGAATAGAGCGCACCGGCCATCTCGAGGAGCGGTTCACCTTGCCCGTGGCCTCGGCGCTGACAACCGATGTGCTCACGGTTCCACCCGACGCATCGATCTCGGAATTCGTGTGGATCCACGCGCTGGGGCGGCGGCAAACCGTGGTTCCCGTGGTCGACGGCAACACCTACATCGGGATGTGCGCGGTGACCGACTGCGCGAGGATCCCCCGTAGCGAATGGGAGACGACGCTGGTCGGCGACATCGTGAAGAGCGACGGTCCGACCGCGACACCTTCGTGGACACTTCGCGATGTGGTGGCAGCCATGGAGGACGCAGGGGCTGATGTCCTGGCCGTCACCGACGCCGATCGGTCGTTCATCGGCATCGTCTTGGAGAGCGAAATCGTGAAACTCGGCCAGATCCTGGACGAAACTGCGGAGACCGCAGGCTAGGAACTAATTCTCCGACTCGTAGTCGTCGTCGTCGTGGTCGTTGTTGTAGTGGGCCGACGCCTCTTTGGTGACGGGAAGATCGAACGGATCTTCGTCGAGACGATCGATGAGACTTTCGATGTCGTCGTTGCTCGATCGCTTGAGAGCACGAGCTTCTTCGTAACGGCGGTGACGCCCCTTTTTCACGGGACACGCTCCAACGAGTTCAGGAATTTGAGACTGGCAAGGTTTTGGGTGTCAGTGTGACACGAACAGCATCTCAGTGTACGGCGTGCAGCCCTGCTTGTGCCTAATCGGCGACTGCCTAAGATGCACCTGGTGGGCCGGTCAAGGGGCTCGGCGGGGCTCGAGCAGAAGGTTGCCCTTCTCGAAGGCCAGCGCTGCACCGCCCGACACCAGTTGTCGAACCGGTTCGCCCACGAGGTCAGCCCGCCAACCGGCGAGGAGCCGGCCACACGGCGGGTCGCTCAACAGCGATTCCACGTCGGTCCGAGTGGCGATGAGGGCCGGGTCCATCTTGGCGTCGCGGGCGACCTGGGCGACCCAAGCGATGATCAAGGCGACCGCCGGCCGCAGATGTTTGGGGAGTTCGGCCTGGCGGGTGACGTGAGTTGGGTCCGGCAGTTCGTTACGCAATCCGGCCTGTACCGCGGTCAGCAGCTCCCGGCCCGCGTCACCACCGGAGTGCCGACGATCGAGACCGCGAAGGTTGTCGAGATCCTCGATGGTCTTGGGCGCACGCTGGGCAATGGCAACGACGCCGATGTCGGGGAGGACCTGACGCACGGGGACATCGAGCGCCGCGGCTCGACGTTCGCGCCAGGCTGCCACGGCTCGGGCAACGTTGGCGGCGTCACCCTTGAGCTTGCGGGCGTCCTTGATCCGGCGCACAGCATCCTCGGATGGACGAAGGTTGCGCGGGCGTTCGAGCAGGATGGCGCACTCTTCTTCCGCCCAGGCCAGGCGGCCGAGTCGGTCGAGATCGGCGACGATCGCGTCGGTCAGTTCCAGGAGGTGTTCGACGTCGCCGGCTGCATAGAGCAACTGCTCGGGCGTCAGGGGCCGACGGAGCCAGTCGGTCAGGCGGTCACCCTTGGCGATGGCAACCTTCAGGAACGAGTCGAGCAGTGAAGCCAGCGAACCACTGGCGTAACCGAGGAACCCGGCCGCGATCTGGGTGTCGAACAGGCGCCGCGGCGTCGCACCCGTTGCCAGATCGAGCACTTCGAGGTCCTGGACCCCTGCATGCAGCACACAGAGCCCCGGTCCGCCGAGCAAACGGGCGAGCGGGGTGAGATCGAGCGCGAGGGGATCGATGAGGACGACCTCCTTGTCCCACGCCAGCTGGATCAGGGCAACCTGGGGAAAGTAGGTGCGTTCGCGGTGGAATTCGGTATCGATTGCATACCGATCGGCGGCCAACGCGGCGTCGATGACGTCTTCGAGCTCTGACGGTTGGACGACAAGATTGGGCACGGCGGTTCAATCTAGGTCGGTTGGCGCCGCACCAGCAGATCCGGGGTCGTGGAATCGCAGGAGTTCCTCCAGCGTTTCGGGGGTGTCGGCGTCGGCCAAGGCAGCTGGGGGGAGATCGACCGAGGTCCAGCGACCGAGCTCGAGGGCATCCCGGAAGGCCCGCCGGCCGTCGGAGACGGCGCGGCGGGCTGCAAGTGCCCAGCTTGCCGGCCAGACACCCAGCGAGGGCTGGGGGCGGCCGTTGACCTGGGCGACGACCGCCCTGGCTGGACCGTCACCGTCGTGAGATCGGAGCGCTTCGAGGAGCAGGCGCACATGGGACCCCGTGAGCAACGGAAGGTCGCACGGGCAGATCAGCACGTGGCCCCGCCCGAAGTAGCCCAAGACCTGGGACAGCGCAGGCAGGGGCCCGGCGAGAGGCTCGATGTCGGCCACCG
>JAQCHM010000116.1 GCA_027730885.1 Actinomycetota bacterium
TGGCCCCCCAGTCCATGTTCGTTCGGAAGGCGGGCCCGGGGATCGTCACCTCGCCACCCGCCGGCAGCTCGGTTGTCTGCCAGAAGCCGACGGCCTCGAGGTGAGGATCCGACGCCAGGGCTTCGATGGTGCTGACCGGAGTGACGGGAATGCCGCGTCGCTGGGCCTCCTGGAAGAACTCCAGGCGGGTCATGGTGGCGCAGAGCTCCTCGGTCCAGGCGTCGACCAGTTCCATCGTCTGGCCCCGGACGACCATGTCGGTGAACACCGGATCGACAGCCGCCTCGTTCCCGTTGACCTCGAACATCCAGTTCGCCATGGCCTCCCAGTGCCGAGGCATCAGGACGAGAATCGACACATAGCCGTCGGAACACGGATACAGGCCGAAGGGACGCGAGAGCGTTCGTCGGTTGCCCGAGCGGGTTCGGTGCACTCGGTCGTCGAGGAACACCGTGACGCCGGTTTCGGGCGACGTCAGCAGCGCGGCGTCGCTGATGGCGAGGTCGACGAGCTGGCCCTTCCCCGTGGCCCGCCGGACCCGTAGGGCGAGCAGGGTGCTGATGGCAGCGTTCAGTGCAGTGCCGTGCATGGCCAGCTGCGCCGGCCCGCCGGGAACGACCGGTGGCTGGTCGTCGAAACCGACGGTGTAGAGGACGCCCGAAGCCGCCCAAGCGCTGAGGTTGGTGATCTTCCAGTTCCGCTTCGGTCCCGTGCGGCCGAACGGCGTGATCGAAACCCAGATGACGCCCGGATTGACCGCAGCGATCGACGCGTGACCGATACCCAGTTCGTTCAGAGCGTCGGGTCCACGATCGTCGACGACGACGTCGGCTCGAGCCATCAGCCGACGAGCTTCGTCGACACTTTCGTCGGTCGCGAGGTCGAGGACCACACTCTTGGTCCCCATCGCCAGGTAGGCCCACCACAGGCTGGCTTCGGGTTCGGGCGCGCCCTCGACGAACGGCGCGAGCCGACGCATCGAGTTGCCCGTCGGCGGCTCGACCTTGATGACCTCGGCACCGAGGGACGCCATGAGCCGGGTGCCGTAGGCCCCCGGCAGGCCCGACAGGTCGACGACGGTGAGTCCTGAGAGTGGCCCGGTCATGACAGATCCCTGGTGTCTTCGGCTTCCAACGGGAAGAGGATGTGGAGCCACGCCTCGTACGGCCGTTCGACCGAGAGTTCGGGCGCAATCATGGTGTACGCAACCCGATTATCGACCAGCGCAGCGACCTCGTCGGCGGTCATGCCCGCAACCTCGGTGAGCACCTCGACCGTGTGCTCCCCGGTCGAGGGGCCGCCCCGGTGGTTCTCCGGCGGTGGCTCGGTGAGGCGTTGGACGTTGGCGGTGAACAGCTCGCGCTTGAAGCGTGCGTTCGGCCGTGCGATGTAGCTGCCCCGTTCCCGTAGCTGGGTGTCTGCGATGAGGTCTTCGTTGGTGGACACGATGTGGGCGGCAACGCCTGCGGCCTGCAGACGGTGAGCTAGGTCCCCGTTTGCGAAACTGCCTGTCCACTCTGCGAGGGCGTCGTCGAGCGCATCGACGTTGAGCATGCGAGCTTCGCCGGTGGCAAACCGCTCGTCGGTTCCCCAGCCCCTTCCCGCGAGCTGATCGAGCGCCGTCCACTGCTGGTCGTCCTCACAGCTGATGGCGATCCATCGCTCGGTTCCTCGGCAGGGGTAGACGCCCTCGGGCGCATACCAGAGGCTGCGGTTGCCGACTCGGGACTGGCCGTGGCCGGTGAGGGCATAGTCCATGGCGAACGGTCCGAGCAGGGCAATAGTCGCCTCGAACTGTGAGAGATCGATGTGGACCCCCTCGCCCGTGCGATCGCGCTGCTCGAGCCCCGCCAAGACGCAGAACGTGCCGTGCAGCGCCGCGAAGTAGTCGGGTGGCGCAATGGTCGCCACTCCTGCCGGTTCGCGGCCGGCGTGGCCGGTGAGGTCGTCGATGCCGACGAGTGGCGCCTGATTGGGGCCCCAGGCGACATAGGAGTAGTAGGGACTTGTCGGATCGGCGCCGAATCCGGGCAGCTGCACGTAGACGATGTCGGGTTTGATCGCTCGCACGCTCTCGTAGTCGAGCCCGACGTCGACGAGAACACGGGCGCCGAAGTTGGCGACGAAGACGTCGCACTGCCTGACGAGGCGGTGGGCGGCTTCGACGCCACGCGGCTGCTTGACGTCGATGGCGACACTGCGCTTGTCGGCGTTCATCTCGGAGATGTAGGGGCTCGAATCGGGCCGCACAGCCGCCAGCGCTTCGTTGTCGCGCAGCCAGGACGAGCCGATGAGTCGGACGATGTCCGGACTGGTCGGCGACTCGACCTTGAACACGTCGGCACCGTGTGCGGCCAGGTTGCGCCCGGTGAAGGGCGACGCGATGGCGATGCCGAACTCGAACACTCGGATGCCGGCGAGGGGTCGAGGCGCCTCGGCTTGAACAGTGTGATGGTTCACAGCCGCTGTTTGTAGCACGGTGACGGCAGTCACAGTGAACCGGTGACACGAGAATTGTCGCTGCGGCGCCGTCGAGGATGCCGTCCTCGGGGGTCCACCCCGATTCAGTTCGTTGCCGACACCACCCAGATCGCGCTGTCGAATTGAATGCCGTCATCGACCCGGTTCTGGTCCAGTTCGCCGCAGGCCGCCTCGATGACCTCGGCCAGGCGACGGGAGTCGAGCTGGCGGGCGGCGATCCGCCCGAGGTCGGAACTCATCAACTGATCGAGAGCCGTCGCCATGGCAACATCGCTGTCCCCGACGAAGCGGACCGGCAGTTTCCTGCCGTCGACTGCGATGTCGGACCAGCCGGACGCTGCCAGGACCCGGCGAACGCGTTCGGGATCGGCGAACGCCAGGGGTCCCGGTGCTGACGGGTCGGGCGATGGCGGCGGTTCGAGCAGTGCCGGCAGGAGTACTCGCGCCCCGATCGTGAAGAACGGGTTGGCTGCCGCCCCCTGCCAACAGACGAAGCCAAGCCGGCCGCCCGGTCGGACGGCAGCCCGAACGTTGGTGAATGCTGCGACCGGGTTGTCGAAGAACATCACTCCGAAGCGTGAGGTTGCAGCGTCGTACGGGGTGTGCGGTGCGAGCGGGTCGACCTGTGCGTCACCGACCTGGAAGGTGGCGTTGCCAAGGCCGGCCGCATCGGCACGTTCCCGCGCCCGTTCGACCATCGCCGAACTCAGGTCGACGCCGTGGACGCCGCCCTCGTCACCGACCGACCGGGCAACGTCGAGCGCGGTTGTGCCGAAGCCGCAGCCGACATCGAGCACGCGTTCACCGCGCATCGGCTGTAGCACATCCAGCAACGCTCGGCCGTGGGGAGCGAGCATCGTGTCGAACACATTCTGTCGTTCGACCCAGTGGGGTCCGGCTCGTTCAGACCAGTACCGCCGTTGTCCGGCGTTGGCTTCCGGAGAGCTGGGAGTTGCTTCGGTTGGCATGGCTACTCCTGTGGGATCGGCTCGGCGAAGAGGCCGTTTCGGGCGACGAGCTCGTCGATTGCGTGGGAGCCGAAGCCCTTCTGCAAGCTCGACCCTACGCACCTTCGTTCTGCAAGCCCAGCGACCCCGCGGGCTGGGGCTACAGCTTGCAGAACGGGGGCAGGGTGGCCGGGACTTGCAGAACGGTCGGTAAGAGCGGAGCGGGGGCGATCGTCAGCAGCCGATTCCGAGCCAGACGGGGACGTCTCGGAGGTTCCGGCGACGCGTGTCTGACCGGCGATGTTGAGCTCGATCGAGCCCCCACCATCGAACTTGATCAGGTTCGCGAATCCGGCTTGGGTGGCCCAGGCGATCAGGTCGTTGCTGGTCATGTCCGTCGTGGAGCCGAAGGCCAGGGTGCCCGACTCCTTGTCGAAGGCAACGAAGCTGTGTCGGCGGGTGAAGTGGGTGCACCGGTGGGTGGCGTCGCCGCTGGCGGTGAGCGAGTCGAAGCGTGGCGACTTCTGGCCGTTGATCGCCAGCGGGATACCGGCGGCGGCCCAACGCCATTCGGCAGGGTTGTCGAGTGGGAAGAAGGACGGGTCGCTCGGCTGCCATTCGCGCTAGCTCTCGAGCATGGTGCCGTTCTTGGCTTCGAGGTTGGCGCTCTGGTTCGTGATGCCGTTCCAGTTCCAGGTGCGCTCAGGTTCCGGCCCGTTCGGTCGCCACCGTTGGCCGAAGACCCCGCGGTCGTCAGTGTTCACCGAGCCAGGGACGTGAGCCCCGTTGATGACGGCGAACCCGATGGGCGTCGGGTTCGGGCGCTCGGGTGTGTAGAACCAGTTGGCGTTCATCGAGGCGATCGTGCAGCGGTGCTCGCTCGTCTTGAAATCGACCTCGCTGTAGTCGACCTTCACCACCAGGCCACCACGAATGCCTTCGATCTGGTAATCGTCGCGAGCGAGGTCCGCTGTATTGGGATCGGCCCATCGTGACCATCGGGTACCGGTCTTGGCCATGTCCTCGGCCGACTCGGAGAAGCTCAGCATCACGAGCGGCCGGCTCTGGCCCGAGGCGAGCCTGCTCAGCCAGAACGCGTAGCCATCGGCGTCGTATCCCCTGGACAGCACGTTTCGGTAGATGAGATCCATGAACTGCCGGTCGTCGAGCGTCCCGTACTGTTGACGGAACTCATCGGACGTGCCGAAGAAGTTGGCGATGTCGACCAGGCTCATGCCGCTCTCCGCCTGCCGTACCCAGAAGGCGAACCCGGTGGAGTCCGGCTGACGGAGGAAGTAGGCCTGGTAGAGGCGCCAAACCTGGGCGGCCGTCGGCGACTCGTACACGTGTCGTGCCAACGCTGGGGCCGGTGTCGAGATCTGGCATCCAGCCGCCGCCGTCGCCGGCGCGCCGCCGGAGGTCCACGACATGCTTACGGCGATCAAGGTGAGACATATCAGCTTGGCCGCCCGATTTCTGATGGACATGCATCTCCTCGTCGGCGTTCCAGCCGGATCATCGACAGGTACGCCGCGCATCTTGAGCGCTCGGGGGCGCCCACCAGCCACCTCGTCGGTCAGATCAGTGCGTCCGACTGCTCGACTCCGAGCAGCAACTTGCCCTGCATCTCGACCAGACTGTCGAAGTCGACGATGGCGTGGTGGGTGGCTGTGTTCAGGTCCCGGAAGACGCGCTGCAGCGTGTTGTTGTCGCGTGCGGCGTTGGCCCCCGCCCCGGCGAAGAGTCGATCGGACGAACGACGACACAGTTCGGTGGCGTATGCCGCATTCCAGCGGATCTGTGCCCTGGCCTCGACCGGCATCGGACCCTCCTGATCCATCGCCGACTCGAGAAGATCGCAGTTCTGCTGCACCAGAGACCACGCGTGAGCGACCTCCGCGCTGGCCTCGGCGACACGGCGTTGGAGACCGACGCTGTGGGCCTTCTCCTGACCGGCGTAGGCGTCGCGGCGGGTCCTCGTCTGCTCGATGAAGAGCTCGAGGCCAAATTCGCTCATCCCGACGACGGACCCGCACAACATGGTGGCCAGGGTGGCGCTGATCGGGAGTCGGTAGAGCGGGATCTCCACGCCCTCGACGGTCCCCAGGCCGGCCGCCGCCATGGGTACGGCACGATGTTCGGGAACGAAGACCTGGTCGAAGACCACGTCCTTGGAGCCGGTGCCCCGCATGCCGAGCGAGAACCAAGTGTCGTCGATCGTGATCTCGTGTTTGGGGACCACGACGATCATTCCCTGACTCGGCTCGTTGGCCTCGTTGCGGATACCGCGGCTGCCGACCATCACCCAGTCGCCGTGGTCGACGCCGCTGGCGAAGGCCCATCGACCGTCCAGCACGTAACCCCCGTCGGCCCTGGCGCACGTCCCTTGACGAGAAGGCACACCGGGAATGAGCATGCCGGGATCCGAGCCGAAGATCTCCGCCTGTCCCTCGAACGGCAACCGTCCGGCGATGAAGGTGTGCGCACTGCACACCATCAGCACCCAGGCCGCCGCTGGGCTGCCGTGGGCGACGATGCGCTCGGCCTCGACCAACGCCCTCGGCGACAACTGATCGCCGCCGAAGGCCGACGGCGCCACGAGACGCGTCAGGCCGGCCTGGTGCAACAGCGTCACGGCGTCATCGCTGAGCCGCCGGTTCGCCTCGGACTCGGCGTCGGTCGCGCGTAGTGCGTCGACGATCCCCTCGGCATTGGCCGCGACATCGATCATGGACCCTCCCTGGAGGAAGCTGATGGTTTCTCGCCAGCAAGGTATCCGAGGACGGAGGCCGACGGGGTCGGAATGGAAGGGTGCGGTCCACCGTGCCGAATCGCTCGGCGGTGATGTTCGAACCACCGGTTCAAACGCCGATCGCCGCCGAGTCTAGGATGCGGCGATGATGAACCGGGACTGGTTGGATCGACGTACCGAGGAAGCGATCGAGCCCGATCTGGAGATCGTCGACCCGCATCATCACCTCTGGGACTACGAGACGGTGTACGGGCGCTACGACATCGATGACCTGCGGATCGATACCGGCTCGGGACACAACGTCGTCGAGACCGTCTTCATCGATTGCGGTGCGAACTACCTCACCGACGGACCAGAGCACCTGCGCCCGATCGGCGAGACCCGCTTCGTCGCCAATCGTGCCGACGCGACCGATCACACACCCGGTGCTCGCATCACCGCCATCGTGAGCCGGGCCGATCTCACGCTGGGTTCCGGGGTCCGCGAGGTGTTGGAGGCACACGTCGCCGAGGCTGGTGGCCGATTCAGCGGCGTCCGCCATTCGGGTGCCAGTACCGAGCACCCCTCGATCCCGAGCTCCCGACCGCAGCCACCGCTCGACCTCTACAGCGATCCCGCGTTCCGAGAAGGCGCCGCAGTCCTGGCCGACATGGGCTTGTCGTTCGAAGCGTGGCAGTACCACTACCAACTCGACCAGGCGTTGGCCCTCGCCCAGGCTGTACCGGCACTCACGGTGGTCGTGAACCATGTCGGAGGTCCTCTTGGGTTGGGTGCTTCCCCTGATCAGTTCGAGCAGATCCTCGCGGACACCCGGGACGGCCTCGCACCCCTGGCCGCATGCGGCAACGTGGTGCTCAAGGTCGGAGGAATCGCCATGGCACGGACGGGAGTGACGTGGCACGAGCGCTCGTTGCCACCTTCTTCGGACGATGTGCTCGACACCTGGGGCGACATGCTCGAGTGGTGTCTCCAGACCTTCGGCCCGTCCCGATGCATGTTCGAATCGAATTTCCCGGTCGACGGCGAGACCTGTGGCTACGGCGTACTCTGGAACGCGTTCAAGAAGGCTTCGGCGGGCTACACCACCGACGAACGGCGTGACCTGTTCGCGGACACGGCCCGGCGCACGTATCGAATCTGAGCAACGAGGTCAAGCGTCCCGAGCCTGATCGGTAATCCAAGCCGCGGCGTGGCGGTGCCCGTCGAGGAAGTGGCCCAGGACCCGGTTGAACTCGACCGGTTGCTCGATGTTGCTGAGGTGGCCGGCGCCCTCGATGACGTGTAGTCGGGCATTCGGCATGAGCGTCACCAACTCCTCGCCGATCGAAGGTGGGGTCAAGCGATCGTCCGACCCGAAGATCAGTTGGACGGGCACGTCGAAGGTGGCCAGATCATCGGACCGTTCGAAGCTGACGGTTGCCCGCAGTGTCTTGAGGTAGGACTCGACGTGGAGGGCGGTGATACTTCGAGTCAAGGCATCACGAGCCGTGTCGTCGGCCGTCCGGCCGAGCAACGACTCGACCAATGCGGGGGCCAGATCCTCCAGGGTCTTGCCCGATCGAAGCGGTCGTTCCCGAAGCTCGATGAACTCGGCCTGTTTCTCGGGCGTCAACGACGACCGGAATCCGTAGAAGCAGTCGCACAAGGTGAGTGTGGCGACCCGCTCGGGATGTCGAGTGAACAAGTCCATCAGGATGCGGGCACCCATCGACAGGCCCACCAGGTGGGCCCGGTCGATGTTCAACTGGTCGAGCACGCGGACGACGTCGTCGGCGAAGTCGGTGAACGCCAGGTCGCCGTCGTAGTCGTCGGATGCACCGTAACCGCGCGCGTCCCAGGCAATGGTGGTGAACCCGGGGAACGCCGCCGTCTGTGTTGCCCAGTTGACGCGGCCCCCGCCGATGCCGTGCAGGAACATGACCGGCGGTCCACCGCCGAAGACGTCGCACGCCAGCCGCGGTGTTCCCTCGATCCAGGTCAGCGTCGGGTCAGGGTCGGATCGATCGCCGGAGTCGGGCACAACCCCATCGTTACCGACTCGTCCCTCGCCGTCCACTAACAAAAACGAACACGTGCTCGACTTTTCATCCCGAATGGCGCGCGTCGGTCGAACAGCGGGACGACCCTTCGTTGCAGGGCAGGCCGGTACTCGTCGGCGGCGGCGTCGTCACCGCCGCCAGTTACGAGGCAAAGGCCTTCGGAGCCCGTCCACCCATGAACGAACGAGAGGCGAGACGTCTGTGCCCCCAAGCGATCACCCTTGCGCCGCGGATGGAGGCTTACTCGACCGCCAGCGCGGCGGCCTTCGAGATCTTCCACGACACCTCGCCGTTGGTCGAGGGGCTCTCGATCGATGAAGCGTCCCTCGACGTCTCCGGACTTGCCCGCCTGGTCGGCGATGGCCCGTCGATCGCGACGACGTAGCGACAACGGGTGTCGGCCGAGGTGGGCTTGCCGCTGAGCGTCGGGGTTGCCACGACCAAGTTCCTGGCCAAGGTGGCAAGCGCGGTGTCCAAGCGATTTCGTCGATGCGTCGTCGCTGCAGAGGGAACCGAACTCGATGGCGACACGATGAGTCATCTGGCTAGTCGGGTGATGATCGTGACCGGATCGGGTGGTGGCCTCGGACGTCATCTGGCTGTCACCGGAGCAGCTC
>JAQCHM010000117.1 GCA_027730885.1 Actinomycetota bacterium
GCTCGGCCAGGAGCAGTCCGATCTCGAGGCCAAGATCGAAGCGGCTCAAGGATGGGACCTGCAACGCACCATCGAGATTGCGATGGAAGCTCTGCGACTTCCCGCTCCCGATTCGGCGGTCGACTTCCTGTCGGGTGGCGAGCGGCGGCGGGTCGCGTTGTGCCGGCTCCTCCTCTCGCAGCCGGACCTGCTGCTCCTCGACGAGCCCACCAACCACCTCGACGCAGAGTCCGTCCATTGGCTCGAACGCCACCTCGCCGACTACCCGGGCACCGTGGTGGCAATCACCCACGACCGCTACTTCCTGGACAACGTTGCCAAGTGGATCCTCGAGCTCGACCGGGGCAAGGGCATTCCGTTCGAGGGCAATTACTCGAGCTGGCTCGAGCAGAAGCAGGGACGGCTCGACAGCGAGAACCGGGCGCAGGCTGCCCGTCAACGGACGCTCGCCCGCGAACTCGAATGGGTGCGCATGAGCCCCAAAGCGCGCCAGGCGAAGGGCAAGGCCCGCCTCAGCGCCTACGAGAACCTCCAGGCCGAAGCCGAGGCGTACGATCCTCAGGACGAACGCGTCCAGATCCACATTCCGCCGGGCCCTCGCCTGGGCGACCAGGTCATCGAGGTCGATCACCTCTCGAAGGGCTTCGGCGACCGTCTGTTGATCGAGGACCTGTCGTTCTCGCTTCCCAAGGCGGGCATTGTGGGTGTGATCGGCGGCAACGGTGCCGGGAAAACCACGCTCTTCAAGATGCTCATTGCCGCGACTGAGGCTCGCGATGGTGGCACAAAAGCCGCTGACGAAACCAAGCCCGACAGCGGTTCGATCACCGTCGGGCCAACCGTCGATCTGGCCTACGTCGATCAGTCCCGCGACGCACTCGACCCCGAAAAGACGCTTTACCAGGAAATCACCGACGGCCATGACGTGCTCGATGTGGGAGGCCGCGAGATGAACGGTCGGGCGTATGTGGCTTCCTTCAACTTCCGAGGCTCGGACCAGCAGAAGAAGGTCCGTGTCCTGTCCGGCGGTGAACGCAATCGTGTGCATCTGGCCAAGGTCCTGAAGAAGGGCGGCAATGTCCTCCTCCTCGACGAGCCCACGAACGACCTCGACGTAGATACGCTGCGTGCGCTCGAAGATGCGCTCGAGCGGTACCCGGGCTGTGCGGTCGTCATCTCCCACGATCGCTGGTTCCTCGACCGCCTGGCCACACACATCCTTGCCTTCGAAGGCAACTCCCAGGTTCGCTGGTTCGAGGGCAACTTCTCCGAGTACGAAGAGTTTCGTCAGCGAGAGATGGGCGACGCCGCGACGCCGACACGCATCACCTACAAGCCGTTGGTCCGCTGACATCCGCCCACTAACACTGGCCGTCGACATGCCGATGGAATCCCATGGCATCAAAAGCTGCAACGAAGGTTCAGTCCCGTAGTCGGGCAGTGCTCCGCCTGATCGAGGCAGGCTCGATGTGCGACTGCACGTTCTGCGGCAAGCAGGTCAAGTTCCGTGTTCGGCAACGAGACCAGCAGGCGATCTGCAACGTCTACGAAGAAGGCGTGTGGCGACGGGTCGAACACTTCCATCTCGAGTGCTACGACGAAGCGTCGTCCCCGTACGGCACCGCGTTCGAATAGCGCGAGCGTAGAGTCGGCTGGTGACTGAGTCCGACGATCATCGCCTCGCCCACGATCTCGCCGCGGCTACCGGCGCGGTCCTCCTCGAAGTTCGCCGACGCTTCATTACCCCGAACGGCTCAACGGACGACCGAGCCGCCGAGCTGCAAACGGCGATGAAAGCAGCCGGCGACAGCGAAGCGCACGAGCTGATCATGAGACGACTCGCCGCGGCACGACCGGACGATGCCATCTTGTCCGAAGAGGGTGCCGACGACCTCGCCCGCCTCGGAGCCGCCCGCACCTGGATCGTCGACCCCCTCGACGGCACCCGCGAGTTCTCCGAGCCACCGCGAGAAGACTGGGCCGTCCACATCGCCCTCGTCATCGACGGCCAACCCGTCGCCGGGGCCGTTTCCCTGCCTGCCATCGGCGTGACGTTCAGCACCGCAACGCCGCCCGTTCTCGGACCCGCCTCGCCCGATGCGCCACGAGTGATCGTCAGCCGGACCCGCCGACCCCAGGCCGCTGTCGACCTGGCCGCGGCGCTCGACGCGCTGTACATCGAAATGGGTTCGGCCGGCGCCAAGGCCATGGCGGTCATCCAGGGGCAGGCCGACATCTACGCCCACTCCGGCGGCCAGTACGAATGGGACAACTGCGCGCCCGTGGCGGTCGCTCGGGCCGCCGGCCTCCATTGCTCGAGACTCGACGGGTCCCCGCTCGTCTACAACAACGAGAACCCCTACCTCCCCGACCTCCTCATCTGCCGAGCCGAATGGGCGGAGCGCTCGCTTGCCATCCTCAACCGCTGATCCGCTGGCCACGTCCGACGATCTGCATCTCGGATCGTTCAGCGAGCACGGCCCATGGAACCTGGCGCTGACGCCACCGAGCTGGTGCGCCGATGTCGCTCGACTGCGGGCCGAACAGGTCCGCCTCCTTCCCCGGCTGGTCAAACGACCCCGTCTGCCGCCGGTCGTCAGAGGGGTCACCGTCGGCGCGATCATCGGTGCATCACTCGCGGTCTGGGGTCTGCGCCACCGCGGCAAACCCGATGCTTCGGCCGAGCTGTCTCGCCGCATCCGGCGCAGCGCTGAACGCCTCGGGACGACCTACATCAAGCTGGCCCAGATCATCTCCGCCGGGGAGGGTGTGTTCCCGGCCGAGCTGGTCAACGAGTGCAAGAAGTGCCGGGATCAAGTTCCCCCCGAGGATTACCAGACCGTTGTCTCGGTCATCGAGGCCGAGTTCGGACGACCGATGCACCGGATCTTCCGAAACTTCGAACCGGTCCCGCTGGCCGCGGCGTCGATCGCCCAGGTGCACGCCGCGACCCTGCTCTCCGGCGAAACCGTCGTCGTCAAGATCCAGCGACCGGACATCGACCAGGTCGTCTACCGGGACATCCGTGTGCTCGCATGGCTCGGTCCGTTACTGGTCGGGCGTATCCCGGTATCGGCCCTGGCCAACCCTCCCGCCCTGGTCGACCTCTTCGCCGGAACCATCGTCGAGGAACTGGACTTCAGAGTCGAGGCGGCGAACATGCTCGACGTCGCCCGCGTCCTGCTCGACATCGGCCAGCGCGGTTTCGTCGTTCCCCGCCCTCACCCCGAGCTGGTGACCCGGCGTGTGCTGGTGATGGAACGGGTCTCGGGGTTCCGCTTCGACGACGCGGTCGGCATGACGGCCGCCGGCATCGACACCGAGGCCGTGTTGAAGACAGGCATGCTCGGTTTCCTCGAGGGCGCCTTCCTCCATGGGATCTTCCACGGCGACCTCCACGGCGGCAACCTCTTCGTGATGGAAGACGGTCGCACCGCACTCGTCGACTTCGGAATCACCGGCCGCCTCACCCAGACCGAACGCCTCGCCTTCCTCAAGATGATGATGGCGGCCACGACCAACGACGTGAACGGGCAGGTCGCCGCGCTTCGTGACCTCGGCGCTCTGCCCGCCGACATCGACATCGAGGCCGTCGTCAAGGATCTCGGTCTCGGCGGACCGCCGATCGACCCGACCCAACTTGCACCCGAGGAACTGGCTGCAGAGCTCCGACGCATCCTGAAGGCACTCCTGGCGTACGGCGCTCGCATGCCCAAGCCTCTGATGCTCTACGTCAAGAACACCATCTTCCTCGACGGTGCCATCGCCAGCCTCGCACCCAACCTCGACATGTTCGCGGTACTCACCGAGATCGCGACCCACTTCGCCGTCACCCACGGATCGACCATCGCTACCCAGCTTGGACGGCCTCAGGACGAGTGGGAGCTGGACCTCTATGGCCTCAAGGCGAGCTTCGGGGTCGACCCTTCGACGACCGACCACTTCACCTACGCCGAGCTGAAGGAACGACGAGAGCTGATCCGCAAACGGCTCAGCGGACGTCGACTCACCCAGTGACGACAAGGGCGTCGGCCCTGCCGATCCCGGACCTACAGTACGAGGCATGCGTCTCGTGATTGCGGAGTGCACCGTCGACTACAACGGGCGCCTCACGGCTCATCTCCCCCGAGCCACCCGCCTGGTCATGGTCAAGGCCGACGGCTGCGTCGCCGTGCACGCCGACGGCGGCGCGTACAAGCCGCTCAACTGGATGAACGCTCCCAACATCCTCGTCGAGCACGATGACCACTGGACCGTTACCAGCCCCAAGGGCGAACAACTCGTCATCACCCTGCATGCCGTACAGTACGACAGCCTGCACGACCTGGGGCTCGACCCTGGGCTACAGAAGGACGGCGTCGAAGCTCATCTTCAGGAACTGCTGGCCGTCGAGCCCGAACGGCTCGAGCCGGGTCTCCGCCTCATCCGACGCGAGTTCCCGACCGACGTCGGACCAGTCGATCTGCTGTGCCGCGACAGCGACGGCGGCACGGTCGCCATCGAGATCAAACGTCGCGGGGAGATCGACGGGGTCGAGCAGCTGACCCGCTACCTCGACTTCCTCAACCGCGATCCGAATCTGGCGCCGGTGCGAGGGATGTTCGTGGCCCAGGAGATCAAACCGCAGGCCAAGACATTGGCTCGGGACCGGGCCATCGACACCCAGGAGGTCGATTACGACGACCTCCGGGGTATCGAGCGCCCACAACAGTCGCTGTTCTGATCCCGGCCTCAGGCGCTGAAGTCGAACCCACCGTTGTTCAACACCACGCGGCCGTCGGAGCCCTTGGTCTGGAAGATGGCGTGGTTGCCGTCGACCCACATGTCGACGGTCAGAGCCTCGCCGGGCATGACCGGAGAGCTGAATCGCCCGTCCATGGCCTTGAATCGGGCAGGGTCGCCGTCGCACAACCCGTGCAACAACGCGCGGCCCGTGAACCCGTAGGTGCAGAGACCGTGCAGGATGGGCCGGGGGAACCCGCCTGCATCACTGAACTGCTTATCGGAGTGCAGCGGGTTCTTGTCACCTGACAATCGGTACAGCAACGCCTGGTCTTCGCGGGTCTGGTAGGTGATCGAGACGTCGGGCGCCCGATCGGGGGCGACGTTGGCTGCGTCGGTCGGACCACGATCGCCACCCCATCCGCCCTCACCCCGGATGAAGATGGCCGACGTCGTCTCGAAAAGCGGCTGGCCGTCAGCGACGAGGGTGGCGACGGTCTTGGCCGCAACGACCGCGCCCTTGCCCTTGTCGTAGATGCCAGTGATCTCATCGATCGTCTCGATCTCGCCGGCCACCGGGATCTCCCGGTGCAGGACGATGCCCTGCTCGCCGTGAACCATCATCCGGGTGTCGTACGAACCCAGCGCAGACATCGCGGACCTTCCGCCCTTGGACGTGAACCCGCTCACGACGCAGAACGTCGGCAGGACCTTCTGGGCCACGCCGGCGGTGTTCTCGGTGGTGAACTCGAGTTCGGAAACGACAGGGTCCTCGGCACCTGCCCCGACGCCGACGGCGTAGAGCAGGCAACGGTCGCTATCCCAGGAGGCCCGGCGTGGCTCTCCCTTGGCTCCGACCGCATCATGGTTGATCGGCATGGTTGGTTCTCTCTTTCGTTGATGCTCGGCTTACCAGACGTTGGGCCGGCCAGGGCCGGTGGCGGGACGGCCGTTCATGTCGCTGTTGCGCTGCGCCTTGCTCTCGAGGTCACGAACGACATCGCCGAGAATGGTGGGGTCGTCGATCGCATCGACCATCGGGCCCTGGTGCCACATGTTGGCGATACCCAGGCCGCGTCCGCTGGCCTGGAAGACCCGACCGGTGACGGCAGCCGACTCGGTGCTGGCGAGCCAGGTGACGATGGGAGCAATCCAACGGGGGTTCATCATCTCCCGGCCTTCCTCGTCGGTGTCCCCCATGCCCAGGTTCTCGGTCATTCGTGTCAGCGCACCGGGAGAGATGGCGTTGCACGTGACCCCGTAGCGCGCCAGCTCCTGGGCCGCGATGATGGAGAACGATGCGATGCCTGCCTTGGCCGCCCCGTAGTTGGTCTGGCCCGGATTGCCGTAGATGCCCGACACCGAAGTGGTGTTGATGATGCGGCCGTCGTTGGTGTGGCCTTCCTTGGAGCGCTCGCGCCAGTAGGCCGCGGCCCAACGCGACGGAGCGAAGGTGCCCTTGAGGTGCACCTTGACGACCGCGTCCCATTCGGCTTCCGTCATGTTGGTCAGCATGCGGTCTCGGAGGATGCCGGCGTTGTTGACCACGACGTCCAGGCCGCCGAAGGACTCGATGGCCGCGTTGATCAGACGCTGGGCGCCCTCCCAGTCGGACACGTCATCGCCGTTGACCACAGCCTCGCCACCCATAGCGATGATCTCGTTCACGACCTCCTGGGCGGGGCTGACGTCGCCGCCGACGCCGTCGACCGACCCTCCGAGGTCGTTGACAACGAGCTTCGCTCCGTGAGAGGCCATCATCAAGGCGTGCTCGCGGCCGATGCCACGTCCCGCCCCGGTGACGATGACGATTCGTCCTTCGCACAGTCGGCTCACGCTGAAACTCCTTGTTTGCGTTTTTCGCGAATAGCTCACGTATGTTCAATGAAAATCCCTCGAAGCTTCCCACAGGCCGACGCCCTCCACGAAACCGGTGCCCACGCTGCCATCACCACACTGTCATCCCTCCAAGACCACACCCATCCCTCCAAGACCACACCCGTCCCGCCAAGACCAGACCGAGCAGGGCAATTTCAGGGACCCTGGTCACCGTGACGTCGAATGACGACAGACCATGCAAGAATCACTGACCGTGTCGACGCAACGGCGGATGATCTATTTGACCGCAGGCATGCCACTAGGTCTGATCCTGCTCTTGGTTGCGGCGTGGGGTATCGACGCCACCGTCTCGGGTGACCGGGTGATGCGAGGCATGACCATCGCCGGCACCCCGGCCGACGGCCTCGACGACGCTGAACTCCGGGCCATCGCGTCCGACCTCACTGCTCAGCTGGCCGACCAGCCGGTCGAGGTCGCCATGGGCGACGCGTCGGCCGACAGCGATCCGGTGACCCTCGGCGTTCGGGTGGACGCCGACGCGTTGGTCGAGCGGGCGCTCACCGCCCGTCGTGACGGTTTCTTCATCGCCCGCCCGTTCCGTTGGTTGGGCAGCTTCTTTTCGGATCACAACGTCGATCCTCCCTACGCGATCGACGACGCCGCTGTCGCCGCTGCCGCTCAGGAACTCATCGACACCCATCTCGCCAAGCCGATCGAGCCGACCCTCGAGGTCGAAGCCGACATGCTGATCCTCGCCCCCGGCATCGACGGCGCCACCTTCGAGCCGACACAGCTCGCTGCGGCGTTACCCGCGATGATGGAACAAGGTCCACCCTTCGCGCTGAAGATCACGCCCGATGTGCTCGAGTCCGACATCGACATCGCCGCGTTGGAAGCGGTGGCAAGCGAAGCCAACGAGGCCACCGAGTCGGGATTGACCGTCCGCGTACTGGACGACGTCGTCGCCATCGCGCCGGCCCAGCTCCGGGCTTGGGTAGACCTCGACACCGAGGGAACCGAGCCGCGCTGGTTGCTCGACGAGCAACGAATGCTGGCCGACCTTGGTCCGGCATTCCCGTCGCTCGGCGGTGCCGACAAACAGGCTCACTTCGAGATCAGCAACGGCCGGCCCATCATCATCCCGCCGGCGGGATCGTTGTCCTGTTGCGAGCCGGGATCAGCCGCCGCGGTACAGGATGCCCTGCTCGAGGGCAGCGCCGAGATCGCCTTGGAACCGGTGATCGCCGGTGGTGGTGAGGGGGTCGCCGCGCTCGAGACACTCGGGATCATCGAGGAGGTCTCGACCTTCACGACGAACCACAAGTGCTGCGAGAATCGCGTCACCAACATCCACCTCATGGCCGATCTCGTACGAGGCACGATCGTCCGTCCGGGCGAGACCTTCAGCCTCAACGGGCATGTTCGAGAGCGCACCCAGGCCAAGGGGTTCGTTTCCGCCGGAGCGATAGCGCAGGGAGTGCTCGAGGATCAAGTGGGCGGCGGCGTGTCGCAGTTCGCGACCACGATCTTCAACGCCGCGTTCTTCGCCGGCATGGAGCTCCTCGAGTATCAGAGCCACTCGTTGTACTTCAGCCGCTACCCACGCGGCAGGGAGGCGACGGTCTCGTGGCCCAAACCCGACTTCCGGTTCCGCAACGACACGCCGTACGGCATTCTCATCTGGGCGTCCTACACCGACACGTCGATCACGGTGGCCCTGTACTCGACGAAGAACATCACCGTCGAAGACCTCGGGCAGCGTGACTCGGCGCGAGGGATGTGCACCCGGGTCACCACAACGCGGCAACGCACCTGGGCTGACGGTCGAACCGAAACCGACACCGTCTTCGCCGTGTATCGCCCGTCCGAGGGGCTCGACTGCAACGGCAACCCGACCAGGCCCACCACGACGACGGTGCCACCTCCTGCCGACCCCAACGCGACGACCACGACCAGCGACCCTTCGGCCGACACCACGACAACCGGGCCCCCTCCGACTTCCGAGGGCGAGTGACCGTCGGTGGCTGACGTCGTCATTGTCGGTGGCGGTCCGGCCGGGGCGGCGGCGGCCATCGACGGGGCACGCAACGGCCTCGACGTCGTACTGCTCGACAAGGCTCGCTTTCCCAGGGACAAGTGCTGTGGCGACGGTCTGACCGCCAACGCCCTCCGTCACCTCGATGCCCTCGGGGTCGACCCTGTCTCGGTTCCGAGTTGGA
>JAQCHM010000118.1 GCA_027730885.1 Actinomycetota bacterium
GAAGCAGGCGTGCTCGTGTCGATTCCCGACATCGACCAGCATTGGCTCGCTCTCTCGGCACTCTGTACGTGCGTATTCACAGCGCGGGCTGAAGTTGCACCCGGGTGGTGGTGAGACCATGTCGGGCGGACGTCCCTCGATTGCGTGCAGGAGGGTGTGACTTTCGTACTCGATCCGCGGGATCGACTGGAGTAATGCCTCGGTGTAGGGGTGGCGGGTCTCTTCGAACAGGCCGATCGCATCGGCGCGTTCGACGACACGGCCGGCGTACATGACAGCGATCCGGTCGGCGTAGCCGGCGACGACACCGAGGTCGTGAGTGATCAAGACCATCGACATCCCAAGATCGACCTGCAGTTCGGCAAGGAGGTCGAGGATCTGCTTCTGCACGGTGACGTCGAGCGCCGTCGTCGGCTCGTCAGCGATCAGCAACTTGGGCTCACAGGCGATCGCGATGGCGATCGTGACCCGTTGCCGCATCCCGCCCGACAGCTGGTGCGGGTATTCGCCGAGACGGCGACGGGCAGCGGGGATGCCGACCCGATCGAGGAGCTCGACGGCGCGTTCGGTCGCGGACTTGGCGTCGAGACCGAGGTGGTAGCGGATCGGGTCGACGATCTGATGGCCGATCTTGCGGACCGGATTCAGTGACGTCATCGGATCCTGGAAGACCATCGCTATCTCGCGACCCCAGAAGTGCCGGGCTTCCGCCTTCGTCAGCGCACGGGTGTTGCGGCCTTCGAAGAGGACCTGGCTGGAGGGAGACACGATGGCTCGGCTACCCAGGATGTTCATGATCGACCGAACCAGCACTGACTTACCCGAGCCGGACTCGCCGACGACCCCGAGCGTCTCACCGCGCTGCAGCGTGAGTGAGACGTCGTCGACCGCCTTCAGCGGCCCGCGCGCGGTCGAGAACGTGGTCGAGAGGTGCGAGACCTCAAGCACAGGGACGGCGTCGTCAGACGTGTTGCCGTTTCGTAGGTTCAAGTTCCCCCCAGTTCCCTCAGATCCACCGATCGATCGGTGGTCGGTCAGTCGCCGGCCACGGGCAACAGGCCCGGATCCGATTTGGTGGCCTGCTGCATTGGCGGAGCATTCCGCCATTTTACCACGCCGTGTTCCTCCTGGGCGACCCAGTGCTGGCCGTTGGTGATCGTCGCCCAGTGGCTGTGGTTGAGCTCGTGCATCGTGAAGCAGGCGTTGAGGGCGCTGGTGAAGCCCATCGCGTCAGCGGTCTGGTTGACCGCCTCCTTGATGAGGAGGGCTGCCACCGTTGGTGTCCGTGCGATGCGGCGGGCGAACTGCAGGGTGTTGTCGGCAAGCTCTTCCTCGGTGAAGACTTTCGACACCATGCCGAGCGCATGGCCTCGTCGACGCCCATCGAGTCACCGGTCAGGAGCAACTCCTTGGCCTTGCGCGGACCGAACTCCCATGGGTGGGCGAAGTACTCCACGCCCATCATGCCCAGACGGGTACCCACCACGTCGGCGAACTCTGTGTTCTCCGCGGCGACGATCAGGTCACACGCCCACATCAGCATCAATCCGGCCGAATAGACCGGTCCGTGCATCTGGGCGATCGTGATCTTGCGGAGGTTGCGCCACCTCAGCGTGTTCTGGAAGAAGTAGTGCCACTCCTGGAGCATGATGTTTTCGCTGCCGACGCGCGTGCCACCGTTGACCTGGCGGCTCGGATGCTGGCACGGGCCGGGCAGGAACTCCTCGAGCATCTTCCTCGAGCCCAGGTCGTGTCCGGCCGAGAACATCGGACCGTTACCGCCGAGGATCACGACGCGCACGTTGTCGTCGGCCTCGGCGAGGAGGAACGCATCGTTCAACTCGACCAGCAGGCCACGGTTCTGTGCGTTCCGCGCCTCAGGCCGGTCGAGCATGATGCGTACGATCTCACCGTCGTCGTACGTCTGGACCTCGATGAATTCGTAGTCCGGGAACCCCATGGTTGTCTCCCTATCGTCGTGCGGCCCGTCGATATCGGGTCGGCGCCGTATCGGGCGGCTCTACCAAACGGGTGGTAGATACATCGCATCGTGCTGAAGCGATCCGAGGGTCGCAGCTGTTGCCTCATGTCACTACCTCCGGGAGGAGGGATTCGTTACCTCACCGGGTTTTCTCCGCTTCGGTGGGTTGACGAATGCCCGGTTGATTCTGGGTTTGATGGGTGCTGGGGCTTTGGTGAGCGCCATGGTCGGGAGTTTCTGGGTGAGGCTGCCGATGTGTCGTGAGAGATGGCCGGGGTGTGTTTCAGTGAGCTGTCGATCGAGATCGGCGATCACCGATTCGGAGACGGTGGGGTACGTAGCGAGCCGCTAGTGAGGCGTTGTTGCCGGTCGTAGCGTTTGATCGCTTTCGGTCCGTCCGGCGTTTGGATACCAGCTTTGCTGGGCCGACAAGAAGTTGGTGAACCTGGCGTCGAGTTCCCAGATGGCGTTGAGTAGATCCAACTCGTCGGCGCTGTCGTAGCGGAGGTAGCCGACGAGGGTTCTGACGTGTGACCAGTTCTTCTGCTCGACATGGGCGCCGTCGTTGCTGTTGCCGGCTCTGGAGCGGGTGAAGGTGATCTTGTTGGTTTGGCAGTGGTCGAACAGGTGGTGATTGATGAACTCTGAACCGTTTGTCTGAGTCGATGCCAAGAATCGAGAACGGAAATCTTGCAATCACATACTCGAGCGCTTCGAACACCCATTCGGCGGCCTTGTTGCGCACTGACCGGTTGATTGTCCACCCTGTAGCGATATTGGTGGCTGTGAGCGTGTAACAGAACTCGCCTGCAGCCATTTCCGCCTTCATGGCCAACAAGGTCGATCTCGATGAACCCTGGGATGTTCTCGTCCTAGTCAGCCCAACTCCATCATCAAAGCGTTGACGACACCACTGCCCCAGACCCCGACAAAGCGGAGAAAACCATGTGAGGCAACGATGCCCCTACGCAGAGGTATCAGATGAGTCAACTCGCTCCAAACAACCGGTCGGTTGATTTCTGATATGCTTGACACCGCCCGGTGCCGTCCAGCCCGGTTGATCCAGATGATGAGGGGCTCCAGTGGACTATCCGATCTTCGACGCTGACAATCACTACTACGAGGCCGTGGACACGTTCACCCGGCATGGTGACGAAAAGGTGCGCAAGCACGTCCGGTGGATGTCCGAAGGAAAGAAGCAGCACCTGTTCTTCGGTGATCGCCGGTCGACCGGCGTGCCGAATCCGACGTTCAACCCGATTGCTCGACCGGGAGCGTTCCACGACCGGTTGAAGTTGCTCGAGAAGGGCAACCGACCTCGTCCGGGGATGCAGGCCGCGTACGGTGAACTCGAACCGCTCCCGCCCGAGTACCAGGATCGCGATCATCGCCTGGCGGTCATGGATCACCAGAATGTCGAGTCAGTCTGGATGTTCCCGACCCTCGGTCAGTGTGTCGAGCATCTCATGCACGACGACGTCGACATGATGTACCGAGTGTTCCGGGCGTTCAACGACTGGCTCGACGAGGACTGGGGATTCAACTACGAGAATCGGATCTACAGCCCACCCATCATCCCCTTGCTCGACGTCGCGGAAGGGGTCACTGAACTCGAGCGTGTGCTCGACAAGGGCGCCAAGCTGATCTGCCTTCGTCCCGGTCCGTGGTATGGACGTTCGCCGGCCGACCCCTACTTCGATCCGTTCTGGGCTCGAGTGAACGAGGCCGGCATCTTCGTCACCTACCATGCGATCGGCGGCCAATCACCTTACGACGACATGTTCGATGATCACTGGCGTCGCCCGGGTTCGTCCGACAAGACCTACGACGGAACCCTCCGACAGGCGCTGTTCGCGCCCGAGCGCCCGATCATGGACACGATCACGGCACTCATCCTCGGCGACTTCTTCGGCCGCTTCCCGAATATCCAGATTGGCAGTATCGAGATGGGGTGCAGCTGGGTTCCGTATCTGATGCACTCGCTCGACCACGCCGGCGGATTCCTCGAGCGTCGTGTCGAGGCCTTCGGCAAGGTGGTGGAGGACAAGCCCTCGGCAATCTTCAAAGAGCGCGTCTTCGTCTCGCCGTTCCCGGAAGAGGACGTGATCGCGCTCGTCGACCAGATCGGCGCCGATCGTGTTCTGATGGGCTCTGACTGGCCACACCCGGAGGGCAATGTGCAGCCCGAGGACTACGTCAAGGCTATCGAGACGCTCCCCGACGACCAGATCCGTCTGATCATGCGCGACAACGCAAGGAAGCTGGTCGGCGCCGGATGATCCGCGTGCCGGGACCGAATGCGACCTCGTGAACGAATTCGGCGCTCGACGAGCGGTTGGGTGGGCGTCGAAGCGCGGAGAGGGCCTGGGGCACCGAGGCCCTGAAGGAAGCCTGAACGGGGGAGCCGTTCGAGTTCCGCAGCGAGCCTGACCGTCAGGGCGCCGGTCCACGGTCGGTGCGGTTCTACTCGGCTGTATGCGGTACTGGGAGAGGTCGAGATCCTCGGGGATTTCCACGTTGGCGGTCACTCGTGGCTCGAGTTCGCGGCTGCGGTGGCCTTGACCCTTGCCCTGTTCGTCGATGATGAGCACGTCCCCGGGGCCGAACCGACGCCTGGTGCCGTCACCGACCTCGAGTTCGAGCAGGCCGGTCAGTGTCAGCTGGAACGCCCGCCCCGGTGACCAGTGGAAGTCGTGGTCTCCGCCAGGTGGCGTCACACGGAACGACATCTCCGACGCTGGGAACGCCGTCATGAAGCCGATCGAACGACCCTCCATCGTGGGACACGGATGGTTGACGTTCTCTTCGAGAGGGAACCACAGATCTTCGAAGTGTGACTGCCCGTCCTCACCGCTGTAGAGCCGCGTCGCCTTGACCGTCTTCGAGTCTGGCATGGGTTCCTCCTGAGGTTGTGATCAGACGTAGAACGTATCTCGCCTCGGAGCGGCGTCGCGGGTTCGCGCCGGCTCGATCAGACGATCTGTTGAGCTCGGAGTCGATCGACCTCGATGCTGCTGAGCCCGAGCCACTCGGCGCACACTTGATCGGTGTCGGCGCCGATCGCCCGAGCTGCGAATCGGGCCCCAGCCGAAGGCGTGCGGCTCAGCCGGGGGGCAGGGCGGGGAATCGCGACGGCCCCATGGTCCGGCGTTTCCACTTGTCCCACGACCCCTCGTGCTCGCACGTGCGGATCGGCGAGCACGTCAGCGATGTCATTCACCGGCGAGACGGGAATGCGAGCGTCGGCGAATGCGGCCATCACCGTGCCGAACTCGCCGACGAGATCGGCGCTGCGTTTCGAGCGGAAACACTCGATACGTGGCGCGTCCGCATGGAAGGTTTCAAGGGCCCGTACGCGCCGGTCAACAATCTGCTCGAGGTGAGCAGCGACGCCCAGGTCGTCGCGAACGACTTCATCACCACTGCGCGAGCTGATGACGGGCTGGAGGTTCCTCTGGTCCGCGCTCCGGTGCAGATCGACGAGCACAAGCCGTCGCTCGGGCGTGCGCCGCGACTCGGGCAACACACCCGTGAGATCCTGTCGCAACTCGGCTACGACACGGGCGAGATCGACACCTTGATCGGTTCGAACATCGCCCGGTCCGACGCCGCCGAGTCGTCTACGCCGTAAAGGCCGCCGATGACACGCGGCGCCGTCTACGTGCCGCTCAAGTTCCTGCATCCCCACATCGATCTCGACGATCTGCGTCGGATCGATCCCGACGTCGAACTGCTGACCACAAGGTGGGACGGCATCGAATCCGCGGAACGGCTGGCCCGCACCCGTGATCCGTTCGCCCCGTCACTCCGTGCCGACGAAGTGCCGCTCACCGATGACCAGGCCGATGCGTTCCAGCGAGCGGAGGTGCTGCTCACCCTCGACCTCCCACTCGATCTTCCGTCGCGGGCACCGAACCTGCGATGGGTGCAGTCGATCGGCTCCGGTGTGGCCCACTACCGTGCGGCCCGGCTCGATGAAGGCGAGATCCTGCTCACGAACGCCGCCGGCGTCGGAGCTGCCCCGATCGCGGAGTGGGTGATCGGACGTGCCGTTGCCGTGCGAGCTCGTGCACTGGGCATCCATGTCGTCGGACTGCGGCGCAGCGCAGCGCCGGGTGACGTCGACCCCGACGTCGACGAACTCGCACCAGCCGACATGATCGCCGACGTGGCGGCCCGCAGCGACATCGTCGTCCTCTGTGCCGCGGGTTCGCAGGCGAACCGCGACATGTTCGATACGTTGATGTTCGGCGCGATGAAGCCCGGAGCTTGGTTCATCAACGTGTCCCGCGGAGACCTGGTCGTCGAGTCTGCCCTGATCGGGGCGCTCGAGTCAGGCCATCTTGCCGGCGCTGCGATCGACGTGGCCCGAACCGAGCCGCTCCCGCCGGACGATCCGTTGTGGGATGCGCCGAACCGGCTCATCTCGCCGCACATCAGTACCGCTGGTTCCAACTATCCACAGAGAGTCGCCGAGTTCTTCGTCGGCAACTTCGAGCGATACGTCGAGGGTGAACCACTCGTGAATGTCGTCGATCCGACGACGCTGTGATGCGCAGCAGCCGGAATCGGGGGAGTCGCTTCGGGCCGGCGTCGTCAGGGTGTGTGACCGGTGAGCAGGCCGAGGGCGATGGGGCGATGGTCGCGCCCGGTGTCGAACACCTCGACGACGAAAGCACGTTGATCGCCGTCCGCAGATAGGGCTTCGACGTGAGTGAGAAACGGCCCGCTCAGGCCGGGGGCCAGGAAGTGGACGTCGAGTGTGTCGAATGCGGTGTCTGCCGATCCGATGTCGATGGCAGCGCACCTCGCTGCCTGCTCGGCGAGTAGACACGCGCCTCCACCGTGCAGGACCCCGTTGACGTTGCGGAGCGACTCGTGGAACGCCGTGCGGTAGCGATACATGCTCCCGTCGCGGCCGGCGGGTTCGAGCCCGATGTATTCCTCGGGGCCCGGTCCATCGGTCGGGTGCGGCCGCCGAACAAAGAAGTCGTCGGGACCGTCGGTCCGTTTCACGTGGGTGCAGACACCGAGTGTCAAGGCGGCTCCGGTCAGGCTGGCGACCCCGACCGTGGATCCTTCATCGTCGACCACGTGGACGAGAGCCGTCCCGCCGGTCTTTCCGTTCCGGATGCTCCGGCCCCACGACCGGAGCGCGCTGCCGGTCGGTCGACCGGGGAGCCGAAGCGCGAGATGGGACGTGACCATCGGTCCGTCGTGGCCGACAGCGCGCATCCCGACCACGTCGATCATCGTGGCGACAGATCCGAGGGAGGGCGATCCGTCGCTATGGATCGTCCGCGGGCCGAGTGGCAGATACCCGTGTGGGCTGCCGGTGCCGACGTCCTCGAGACAGAACGCGATGTGCGCTCTGAGATGCAGCAGGTCAGTGTGGTTCTCGTGGGGGTCGGTCATATCGCGCGGGCCGGATCGGGCCATCAGTGCATCGAACGTCCGCCGTTGACATGGAGCACTTGTCCGGTGATGAACCGTGCACGGTCGGAGAGGAGAAACGCGACACCCTCGGCGATGTCGTCGGGTCGTCCCCAACGCTTGAGTGGGATCATGTCGGTCAGCCCGCCGACCGGATCCGGCTCACCGGTCACGAGGGTTGGCCCTGGGGCCACGGCGTTCACGCGCACGGTCGGCGCGAGTTCCATGGCGATCGTGCGGGTAAAGGAGATGACACCGCCCTTGCTCGACGCATAGGCGGAAAGGTCGAAGTATGGAATGCGGGCGGTTCCCGACGTCGTGGTGACGATCGCTCCGCCACCATGGGACATGAGGTGCCTCCCGACCGCACGGCACACGAAGAACGTACCCGTGAGATTCACGCGCAATACCGACTCCCACAGCTCGTTGGTCATGTCGAGCATCGAGCTTTGCGGATATATGCCGGCGATATGCGCGACGCCGTGAAGCCGGCCGACACGCGACGTCGCCTCGGCCACCATCGTCTCGACGCTGTCGCTGTCGCCGACGTCCACCGCGAGCGCGGTCGCCTCCGGCGCGCCGGCAGCCACGCACTCTGCGGCGACGGCCTCGGCGCCGCTCAGGTCGAGGTCGGCAAGCACGAGGCGAGCGCCCCGTTCAGCCAGTAGTTGCGCGGTGCCACGGCCGATGCCGTTGGCTGCGCCCGTCACGAGCAGCGTGCTGCCGTCCATTTCCATCTGAGTGTCCTTTCGTGCAGGTTCGTCGCATCGCGCTGTGTCTACCCGCTGTTCGGTTGGCGATGCCACCGTACTCGCGGCCGGATGCGCGGGACTGATCGAACGGTTGGCAGATCAGCGCACCGCGGGGAGCCCCTCGTCTGCGAGGCGGCGACGGGCATCCTGCATCTCGGTTCGGTCGCCCCCGGCCACTCCGGCCTGAACGACGATGCGTTTCACGCCCAACTCGACGAGCGCCAGCAGTCGCTCGATGCAGTAGGACGTCGGACCGGCGACGGCGAAGTCGTCGATCACCTCGTCGCTGACGGCAGCGGCCTGGGCCGAACCGTGGGCATAGTGGCGCGACATGTCATAGGCGCTGTGGATCGCCTCCAGCTGGCGGCGCCGCTCGTCGTCGGCGGGTCCTGTGACCGTGCCGTGCATGACAGAGAAGCGGGCCACCGAGGCGGCGCCGCCGGCGATCAACGTGCGGGCCTTCGCCCGGTCGGGGTGCACCAGGACCGGCGGGAAGACACCGACGTCACCGAGGTCGGGTCCGGCACCCGCGGCGACCCGCGCAGACCGGGCGACGTCGAGCCCCCAGCGCACCCGCTCGACGTCGGCTCCGACCGC
>JAQCHM010000119.1 GCA_027730885.1 Actinomycetota bacterium
GACGGCGGGAGCCCTCGCCGTGCCGACGGAAGTCGATGAAGCCACGCTCACGCTGTTCCTCGGTCAGGAAACCGTCCGGGTGCTCGAAGCGGCCCGTGCCGCCGCGCGCGAAATCGTTTCCCGCAGCGAAGCTGACGCTTCCGCCCGCACCGCCGCGCTCGACGAACGAGTGGCCGAGGTCGAAGCTGAACTCTTGCGTAACCAGACCGAGGCGGAGGCGAGTGTTGCTGCCCTCCGAGCCGCTGCCGAGGAAGAGGTGGCGAAGCTTCGGCTCGACGCCGAAGAGGCCACCAAGAGTCTGCTTGACGTCGCCGGTCGCGAAGCAGTGCAGGCTCGGGAGTCGGCCCAAACGGACGCGGCCTCAATGCGCGCTGCCGCCGAGAAGGCGGCAACCGAGCTCCGAAGCTCGGCTGAGGCCGACGCGGCCCGAGTCCGGCGCGAGGTCGAGACCGAAGCCGCGCAGGTCCGCAACGAGTCGGCCGCCGATGCGTTGGCTGCCCAGGATTCGGCCCGTGAACAGGCCCGCCTGATGCTGCACGAAGCGCAGTCCGTGCGGGAGAAGGTCTTGGCCGATCTGGTCAAGCGGCGACGTGCCGGCCGCCAGCAGCTCGATCAAGTGAAGGCGGCCCGCGATCGTCTGGCCCGGTCGTTGGCCGTCGTCCGCAAGGATCTGGACGAGGCGATGAGTGAGTTGGTGGCCTCGGTGCCTGAGGCCCGCGCGGCGATGGAAGCGGTCGGACGTCGTGTGCCCGACTCGGTCGACGCCCGTAAGGCGGTCGCCCTGGCCGCTGAACTCGACAGCGTACGTGATGGCGGGGCGCCCATCGTCGGCGTCCCGTCCCCCATTCCCGACATCGACGCGCTGTTCGACCGACTTCGCTCGGGCGACTCGGATCCGGACGCCTCGACCGACGTCGTCATTGAAGCGCCCGTCGCTGCCGAAGCCGCTCCGGCTGAACGGGACGCCCCTGTGGCCGACTCGGTCGAACTCGAACTCGGGCCAGACGTCGACTTGGTCGGAGTCGAGGATGCCGACGACGACATCGACGGGGTCGCCCTCATCGATGGCGAACCTGCGGGAAAAGAAGCGGTCTCGGCCGACGCCATGGCCCAGGCGGCCCGCGACCGGGTGGCAACCTTCGAGCCGGTCGAGGTCGAGCCAGTCGAGGTCGAGCCGGCAGGCGTTGGGGTCGAGGAGGACGGCATCGATCTTCCCGAAGCATTCTTCGAGCGCGACGTGACCATGACCCGATTCGGCCCTGACCTTCGCCGCCAGCTGAAGCGGGCGTTGGCCGATGACCAGAGCTTGGTGCTCGACGGACTGCGACGAGTTCGCAACACGGTGACCGTCTCCGACCTTCCCGATACGAACGACGTCCTCGATGGCTATGCCGCGGCCTTCTCGGGACCCCTTCGTTCGGCGGCTGAGAACGGTGCGCGCGTCGTCGGTGGGAAGGTGAACACCAAGGCCATCGACGAGTTGATCGAGCGCGTCGCCCGTTCGCTGGCCGAACCGCTGCGTGAGCGGGTCGAACGGGCCATCGAACGAGCCGACGGCGACAAGACCGAAGTGCTCGATCCCATTCGGGCCCATTACCGCGATGCGCGTGCGGTCGAGTTGCCGGGCATCGCCGACGACGCATTGGCCGAGGCGTTCGCTCTGGGCGTCTATCACGGGCTCAAGGACGGCACCGCCCTGGTGTGGGTCCCCGATCCTCGTAGCGAGCCCGGGCCCGATTGTTTCGACAACACCCTGGCCGGCAAGATCAAGAAGCCGGCGCCGTTCCCCACCGGTCACAAGGCGCCGCTTGGATCGCCGGGTTGTCGCTGCCTCGTGCTGCGGGGCTGAACACTCTCCGTTCGCCCAGGAGTTCGGCTGGCGCTCAACGTCGTGCCGGTTCCAGACTGACGAGATGACCGACGGGACGAATCTGGACAGGCGAACGTCAGCCGTGACCGAGAGTGTGGCGATCGAGGATCCGCCCGAGATCCAGAAAGCGAACCCCATCCACGCCGAGGGGGCATCGGCCTACGGATACGAACGGCCGATCGTCGCCGGCCTGGCGAGCTACGGATGGGCCGCGGCCTCGCTGCTCGAGCTGTTTGGCGATGGGTGGCTCTCGGTCGGTTGGGCCGACATGGCCTTCCGCCGTCCGGTCTTCGCCGGCGACCGGCTGACGACGACTGCGACCTTGCTCGGTGACGGCACCTGTACCTACGGACAACGAAACGAGGCCGGGAAGGTGACCGTCGACGGTCGGGCCGGTGTCGGCATCGCCCCGTTCCATTCCGAGTGGCAGCTGCCGGAGACCAGAACGGCGCGGCCGCCGGTGGTCAGCGGCCCAGTGTTGCTGCCCGAGCAGGCCCCGGTCGACGAGGACTACCCGGCGATGGCGGTGACGTTGACAGTGGCGTCCAATCGCACTTGGTGCGCCGGCCGTCTTGGTGATCTGCATCCTCGCTATCACGAGGGGGAGACGCCGGGCGCTCATCCGTCGTGGGTGCCGGGTCAGATGACGCCGCTGATCCGTCACAGCTATCGCTTCATCGCCGGTATCCACACCACTGGTCGGGTGCAGTACCTCCAGCCCATCTGCGCACCGCGGACCATCACCGTCGCCGGTCGATGGATCGGCAACCAGATGCGGAAGGAGCGCTGGTGGTCAACCTCCGACGCCGTCTTCTGCGGCGAGGATGGCACCGAGTTGGCCTACTGCCAGCAGTCACAGATCTTGCTGCCCCGCCTGGGCTAAGTTCGAGCCGCGCCTCGTTAGGGTGCCGCGGTGCAGGAGACGGCCGTGAGCATCAAGCAGCCAATCGGCCCCAAGCAGTTCATCGCCCTGCTGTCGATGGTCATGGCATTGCCGGCGGTCGGCATCGACCTGATGCTGCCGGCCTTCGACGACATGCGCCAGGCGTTCGGCCTGGCGCCCGATTCGAACGAAGTAGCTCGCATCGTCACGGCTTACTTCCTCGGCATGTCGCTCGCGCCGTTGCCCTACGGGGCACTTGCCGACCGGATCGGACGCAAACCGGTGCTGTGGTTGAGCGGCACGGTGTACATGGTGGGCGCGATCGGCTCGGCGTTGGCTCCGTCGTTGGGGTTCATGCTCATCGCCCGGTTCGTCTGGGGACTCGGCGCGGCCGGCGGCCGAGTGGTGGCATTCGCCATCATCCGCGACACCCGTCAGGGCGAGGAGATGGCCAAGACCATGTCCTACATCATGGGCGTGTTCGTCTTGGTGCCCATCATCGCTCCGTCCCTCGGCGCCATCATCATCGGTCTCGGGCCGTGGCGAGCTGTGTTCTGGGCGGCGGTCTTCTTCGCCGCCGTCGTGCTGGTCTGGTCACGGCGCCTCGACGAAACGTTGACGGTCTCCAGCCGTCGGCCCATGAGCTTCGCCACTGTGGGTGCCACCGCGAAACGCATGGTGCTCACGCCCGCCACCCTGGCCTCGACGTTGGCCGGCGGGGCGTTGATGGCGTCGATGGCCAGCTACCTCGGCAGCTCACAGCTGATGATCTCGGAGATCTTCGGACGCGGGGCCGAGTTCCCGATCATCTTCGCCTCCGTCGCCCTGCTGCTGGGGGCGGCATCGTTCCTCAACGGTCGGCTGCTCGGGTCGCTCGGTCTGCGCCGCATCCTCCCGTTGGCTTCCCTGGTCTACGTCACCGCTGCCGGCCTGACGTTGATGGTCTCCTTCATCGCCGGCGGCGTGCCCAACTTCTGGGTGTTCATGCCGTTGGTGGCCGTCACCCTGGCCTGCCAGATGATCCTGTTGCCCAATCTCAACACCGTTGCCCTGGCGCCGATGGCCGACGCTGCAGGTACCGCCTCGGCCCTGGTTGCCACCTTCACCTCGGCGGTCGGGGCGTTGATCGGCGCCTTCATCGACGCGCAGATGCGGGCCTCGGTCACGCCGTTCGCTGCCGCGCTGACCAGCGCCGGACTGTTCGTCCTGGTGATGGTCTTGTGGGCCAACCGTCATTTGCGGCTCGAGGGTTCAGGGTTCTGAACAGCCAGTCCGATTTGACCCGAGCCTTGCCGCTTGGACGCAACCGGTAACCTTCGCAGCGATGCGCACGATCCGCCTTTCCCGGACGCCCCCTGCACGGATGGCGGTCCTCAGTCTGTTCGGGCTGATCGTCGTGCTCCTCTTGTCGGCGAATGGCATCGCCCGTATCTACACCGACCGGCTCTGGTTCGACGAGCTGGGGTTGGTCTCGGTGTGGAACAAGGTCGTCGGTACCCAACTCGCGCTCATCGCCTTCTTCGGGTTCTTGTTCTTCGCCTTGCTGTGGGGCAACCTCTACTTGGCGGACCGTCTTGCCCCTCCCTTCCGGGCGACCAACGAACCCGACGACGTGGTCGAACGGTTCCACGAGTCGGTCGCCCCACATGCCGCGGCGATTCGGCTTGCCATCTCGGCGTTGTTCGGGTTGATTGCCGGGCTGAACTCGGCGGGACGCTGGACGACCTGGATGCTGTTCAACAACGGCGAGGACTTCGGTTGGCAGGACCCGATGTTCGGGCGCGACGCCGGCTACTACGTGTTCCGTCTGCCATTCTGGACCTTCCTGATCGACTGGGTGTTCGCGGCGCTGGTGTTCGTGTTGCTTCTCTCGCTCATTGCCCACTATCTCAACGGCGGCATCAGGGCCGCCGGTGCGATGAGCCCGACCGGAGACCGCGGCCAGAACCCGCTCTTGGGGAATCCGGTGAAGCTCCACATCTCGGCTTTGCTCGCCGCGCTTGCCGCGGTCCGGGCGATGGCCTATTGGCATGATCGGTACGAACTCGTCACGTCCACCCGCGGCGGGTTCGTCGGGGCGTTGGCAACCGATGTCAACATCGTGCTGCCGGGCCTGAACGTGCTGACGGTGGTGTCGTTGTTCTGCGCTGCCCTGTTCGTCGCCAACCTGACCCGGCCCGGCTGGGGTCTGTCGGTCGCGGCCATCGGGTTGTGGGCCATCACCCATGTCGTCGTTGTCGGTATCTACCCCGCGCTCTACCAACGCATCAACGTCGAGCCGGACCGTTTGGCCAACGAGACCCAGTACGTCGAGCGCAACATGGATGCCACCCGGTTCGCCTTCGGTCTCGACACCGAACAGCTCGAGTCGGTCAATTACGGGTACGAAGGATCGTTCTCGATCGACGACCTCTCCGATTGGTCCGATGTGATCGACGACATCGCAATCGTCGATCCGCACCTCACCACCGCCCGGTTCGCCCGGAGCCAGGGCGAGCGTGAGTACTACGCATTCGGCGATCCGCTCGACGTCGATCGCTACGAGGTCGACGGCCAGCCCGAACCGGTCGTGCTGGCTGCCAGGGGGCTGAGCCTCGGCGCGGTGCCCAGCCGCACGTGGGAGAACCAGCACGTGGTCTACACCCACGGCCACGGGGTGGTCATCGCCGCCGGCGACGAGGTCGAGGCGCGAGGGGAGCCGTCGTTTCTGTTGCGGGGTATCGGCTCCGGGCTCAAGCCGACCACCGACGCTTTCGAAGTCGACGAGGTAGAGCCGTATCTCTACTACTCGGAGAACCTGCCCGGTTACGCCATCGTCGGCATCGACCGTGACGAGGTCGACTATCCGAAAGGCTCCGAGGCCTTGTTCGAAGCCACCTATCAGGGTGGTGGAGGGGTCCGGCTCGACTCGGCGCTGCGGCGGGCCGCCTACTCGGTTCGCTTCGGCGAGGTTCGTTTGTTCTTCTCCGACGCAATCACGGGCGATGTCCGCGTCATCTATCACCGCGACGTCGAGGAGCGGGTGCGCCAGGTGGCGCCGTTCCTCGATTTCGACGCCGACCCGTACCCGGTGGTGGTGGACGGCGAGGTGACGTGGGTGCTCGACGGGTACACGTCGACCGACCGGTTCCCGTACGCTCAGGCGCCCAACTCGCAGAGCCTCGGTGCCGGATTCCGACAGGGCGAGAACTACGTGCGCAACTCGGTGAAGGCCACCGTCGACGCCTACGACGGCACGGTCACGATGTACGTCATCGAGGACGATCCGATCATCGAGGCCTGGGCCCGGGCCTTCCCGGACTTGTTCAAGCCAGGGTCCGAAGCGCCGCTCGGACTCCAGCGACACTACCGCTACCCGGCGGATCTGTTCGAGGTGCAGACCGAGGTGTGGGCCACCTATCAGGTGTCGACCCCGGAGCAGCTGATCCAGGGAAACCTGGCGTGGAGCGTGGCCCGCAAACCGTTGGCTCGGGCGACGCTCACCGAGTCGCCGTCTGCGACGGTGGCGCCGACCACCAGCACCACCGTGTCGCCGTTGTCGCCGAACTCGGCGCCCAGCTCCAGCCGACCGATTCTCATGCCACCCCAGTATCGGCTCACGCGTCTGCCGGGCGAGACGCAGACCGAGTTCGTGTTGCAACGGGCGTTCGTGCCTCGGTCGGGCGTCGAGGTCAACGCCGAGCGGTCCGAGATGACCGCGGTGATGGTGGCCCGATCCGACCCGGGGCACTACGGCGAGCTGATGCTGTATCGCTTACCGCCGGGGACCATTCCAGCTCCCGACTTGGTCGATCAGTTGATGCGAAACGAGGCGTCGGCCTTCATCACCGACGTTCGCAACTCGACCGTCGAGTTCGGTGAGATGCAGATCGTCCTGTTGGCCGACAGCGTCGTTTTCGTGCGACCGTTGTACCTCACGTCGAGCAGCGGAGGCGGTGCTCCGGAGCTGACCAGGATCCTTGCGGCCAACGGCGATCGCATCGCGATGGCATCGACGGTGGCGCAGGCCGTTGCCGAAGTGGCCGAACCGGCGGAGGATGACGGTGTGGCGACCTCGTCGCCGGGGTCACCCGAGGAGATCGAGCTCGAAGGGTTGAGCGTGAGTGGGTTGGTGGCAGTGGCCGACGAACTGTTGGCCCTAGCCGACGCTGCGGCTCTCGGCGGCGACGCCCAGGGCGCCCTGTGGCTCCGAGCCGAGGCTCGGCGGGCCTTGGCGGTCTTGGACGAGCTGATCGGCGGGGACGGGGGCCCGCCCGAGACCGTGAGCGGCGAGGCCTGACCTGCAGCAGGAGGGCGGGTGAAGGTAGCGTGTACGACATGTTCTTTCGTTCCAACGCCGCAGGTTTGAAGGTTCCCGCTCCCGAGGACTGCCTGCCCGGTCGGTCCTTTGCCGTGCCGGTGCCATCGGCCCACTACGTCAACGGGCGCCCGCTCACCCCGCCCTTCCCGGAGCACCTCGACACGCTGGTCGTGGCCATGGGCTGTTTCTGGGGGGCGGAGCGGTTCTACTGGCAGCTCGACGGCGTGTACACCACGGCGGTCGGGTACACGGGCGGCACGACGCCGAACCCGACGTACGAGGAGACCTGTACCGGAAGGACCGGTCACACCGAGTCGGTGCTGGTTGTGTTCGATCCGGACCAGGTGAGCCTCGACACCCTGTTCAAGATCTTCTGGGAGAACCACGACCCGGTCCAGTACATGGGTCAAGGGAACGACATCGGTACCCAGTACCGCTCGGCCATCTTCCCCAACTCTGATGAGCAGTTCGCGGCCGCCGTCGCCAGCCGCGATGCCTATCAGGCTGCCCTCACTGCCGGCGGGTTCGGCGAGATCACCACCGAGATCACTCCCTCGGGCACGTGGTACTACGCCGAGGAATACCACCAGCAGTACCTGGCCAAGGTGCCGAACGGCTACTGCAACCACGGGTTCTGCCAGGTCCGCTACGCCGGCGCCACCGCCTGACCCCACCCCCCACCGGATCGGGAGTGCCCGGGTGTCATTTTCGGCCCTCTCACACTCCCGATGCGGGTTTGGGCCGGCCGATGGTCAGAAGCGGGCCCAGAACAGGATGCGTTTGAAGGTGAAGAGGTAGGGCTGTCGGTCGCCCAGTTCGGCGATCAGGCGGCGGGTGTACTCGGCTTCGAACTCGGCGAATCGCTCGTCGCCCAGCGCCACTCGGAAGCGGTTGAGTGACGTCCCTTTGATCCATTCGGTGACCGAGGCAGTCGAGTCGAGCAGGTGGGTGAAGACCCGGAGCGCTACGTGCTGTTCGCGGGCGCCGAGGTCTTGCAGGGTCTGGGCATAGAACTCGGGAACCTGCACCGTGTCCGGAGCGAGGCCGGGTGGGCCGTCGGGGAACCAGTCGGCCAGCTCGTGGCCGAGGCCGGCCGCCAACAGATAGGCGGGGTGATCGCCGTTGGTCGGGATCTGCACAGCCAACTGGCCCTCGGGCGGGAGTTGTCGGCGCCAGTCGGCCAGGACGGTGGCATGATCGCCGGCCCATTGGAGGGCGGCGTTCGACAGGATCAGATCGGGGGCCTCGCTAGGAGAGAACGAGCGAAGGTCGCCGGGTTCGAAGCGGACCCGGTCGGTCGCGAGCGCCGCGGCTTCGGCCAACATGGCCGGGCTCGAGTCGGTGCCGATGACCACGCGGGCGTCGAGCCGGTCGGCGAGCTCGGCGGTGAGGGCTCCGGTGCCGCAACCCAGGTCGTAGATGACGCCGCCTTGCACCGGGTGGCAGAGGCTCACCAGCTCGTCGAAGGGTTGACGGCGCTCGGTGGCGAATCGGTTGTACTGGGCGGGCTGCCAGGCGTCAGCGGACATCGGCTCAGCATGGCACGCTCGCCCGAATGGCCTTGGTCTAGTGGCCGACGAGCGTGCGGCCGAACGCGGTGACCACTTCGTGGCCGTTCAGGCAGTGGACGACGGCGATGGGGCCCGTCTCGGTTTCTCCGACGTCCGCAACCACCTTGAGGTGAGCCCTCTGTAGTGGTCCAGTCGTTG
>JAQCHM010000120.1 GCA_027730885.1 Actinomycetota bacterium
GCAGCTGATACGGCTCGGCCCACGAGAAGTCCGCTTCGCCGCCGGAGCCTTCGCTTGCCATCGCCTCTTCCATGGTCATCCAACGCACTCTCACCGGATGGTCGAACTCGAGGCCGCGATGCTCCTCGACGAAGGCAACGAAGGGCTCCACCGCCGGGTCCCAGGTGACCGGCCGATGAGTCAGCGCCCATCCCCCCAGTCCGATGGCGGCCAGCCCCACAAGGCCGAACGCCACCAATCCGGGCTTCGGCCGCCACCGCGGTTTCTCTGCCGTCGGGGGAAACAAAACAGGGGCCAGCCGCGGCCAACCGGGTGGGGGCGGCCAACCGGGTGGGGGCGGCATTTGAGGTGGCGGCCCGCTCCACCCATCGGTCAACATCACTCAACGATCGTCAAGCCACGTCCTCACCTTTAGATGCGTCAGAACGGAGCGCGTCGGCCACGAGGTCAGCGAACGCGGCGGTGCCGACGTCGCCTCCGAGATCGCGGGTCCGGTGCTGGGGAAGACGGAGGACGTCGGCGATTGCTCGGCTGATGGCCGCGCCCGCGTCGATCAGCCGCTGGTCTTCTCGCCGCTCACCGATCCAGGCCAGAAGCATGCCCGCCGATCCGATCAACGACGCTGGGTTGGCGACGCCTTCACCCGCGATATCGGGCGCCGAGCCGTGCTGGGCCTGGGCGATAGCGAACTCGCGGCCAGAGTTCAAGGACGCTGCCAGCCCGAGGCTGCCCGACAACTCCGACGCCAGGTCCGACAAGATGTCACCGAACATGTTGGTCGTCACGATGACGTCGAACCTCGACGGGTCGCGAACCAGCAGCGCTGTCATCGCGTCGACCAGCTGCTCCTCGTACTCGACCTCGGGGTACTCCTCGGCCACTTCGCGAACGCACTCGAGGAACAGTCCGTCGGTGACCCGAAGGACGTTGGCCTTGTGGACCGCCGTCACCTTCCGACGCGCCCGCCGACCGGCCAACTCGAACGCTGATCTGGCGATCCTGGTGCTGCCATCGCGGGTGATCTTGCGGAGCGAAAGGGCGACGTCGGGCGTCGGCATGAATTCACCGGACCCGACGAACATCGAGCGATCGGCGTAGAACCCCTCGGTGTTCTCGCGAACGATCAGTAGGTCGAACGACCGGCCGCACGGCGGGGGCAGACCTGGCAACGTGCGGGCCGGCCGAATGTTGGCGTACAAGTCCAGCTGCTTGCGCAGTTGGCCCGACGGGTTGAGGCCGCCCAGCTCCGGCGTGGGGTATCGCTGGTGATCGACGGGGCCGAGGACGATCCCGTCGAAGTTCGCAACCGCGCCGATGATGTGTCCGGGGAAGGTGGAGCCGTGAGCTGCGAGCGCAGCCAGCCCAATCAGGTGGTGCTCAAACGCCAGGTCGATCCCGAACCGCTCACCGACTGCTGCCAGAACCCGAAGCGTCGCCGCCACAATCTCGGGCCCGATGCCGTCGCCTTCGAGCACCATGAGGCGCACGGTGTCCGGCGGAGCCGCTGAACCGCTGGGGGCGGCCTCTTCAGCCGTCACCCCTTGTCGATGAACGCTCACGGTCAGATCTGGAGCCCGCTGGTGGCTCCGCCGTCGACGAGGATGTTGGCCCCTGACACGAAGCTGGCCCGAGGACTGGCCACGAAGGCAACGACGTTCGCGATCTCTTCGGGCGTTCCGAGCCGACGGAACGGGTTCTCCCGCACGATCGCCTGCCACAGCTTGCCGTCGTCCAGCCTGGCGTCATCCCAGGAGCCCCCAGGGAAGATGATGTCCCCGGGCGACACCACATTGGCCCGAATGCCGCGGCGCGCGACCTCGCGTGACAACGACTTGACCATGCTGACGGTTGCCGCCTTGACGGCGGCATATGCAGGAATCCGAGGCGCAGCCACGCTCCCCGCCCGCGAGCCGATGCAGACGATGTTGGCGTCGACATCGTCCTCCATGTGGGCCAAGCCGGCTCGTATCAGCGCGTCGGCTCCAATGAGATCGACCGCACACGAAGCCACCCAGTCGGGCCCCGCGGCGGCGGACACATTCGACACCACGATGTCGAGCCCGCCAAGAGCCTCAGCTGCCCATTCGACGAATGCGGCCGGGTCCCCGACAACGCCCATGTCGGAGCGTCGGTGGTGCACCTCACCGTGAGCTGAGAGCTGAGTGGCCGCGGCGGTCAGCCCATCGATGTCACGGGCGCAAATCGCAACCCGTGCCCCCTCGTCGAGGAAGGTTCGGGCGATGGCGAGACCGATCCCCTTGCTTCCTCCGGTGACGACGACGCGCTTGCCCGTGAGATCAAGTTCCATCGCGGCAACCTAGACGATTCGTGGCCGCAACGAAGCTGTCCCGGAACCGCTCCCACCGCGCGCCTGATAGAACCGAACCATGACCGTTTCCCTGATCACCGGCACGTCGAGTGGGATCGGCCTCGCTACAGCAGTGCGGCTGGCCCTGTCAGGACACCGTGTCATCGCCACGATGCGCGACACCTCACGCGCCGACGACCTTCTCTCGGCCGTTGCTGCCGCAGGTGCGACCGCCGGCATGGACCTCGACGTCGAGGTGGTCGAGCTCGACGTGTGTGACGACGCCAGCGTGGCCGCTGCGTTCAAGTTAGTGGGTCCGGTCGACGTCCTCGTGAACAATGCAGGAACCAGCCCCGTGGCGGCTGTCGAGGACTTTCCCATTGCCGACTGGCAGGCGCTGTTCGAGACCAACCTGTTCGGCGTCGTCCGCTGCACGCAGGCCGCTCTCAAGTCGATGCGGGAACGTCGGATCGGGCACATCATCAACATCAGCTCGTTGGTCGGCCGGGCAACGCAGCCGGTCTTCGGACCCTACGCCGCCAGCAAGCAGGCCCTCGAGGCGACGAGCGAGGCGCTCGCTGCCGAGGTCGCCCCGTTCGGCATCCGCGTCACGATCATCGAGCCAGGGGCAGTCATCACGCCCATTCGGGAGAAGACCGGCGTGCCGGACCGATCGAGCCCGTACCGCCCAGTAGCGAAAAACTGGGGTTTCCACGCGGGCTACATCCACGCCAGGGCTCGAGGTCCCGAGGAGGTCGCCGATGCAATCGCGGCCGCCATCGTCGATCCACACGCGCCGCTGCGAATCCCGGTCGGCGTGGGCGTGGAAGAGTTGATCGAGCTGCGGAGCCGCCTCGACGATCAGGCATGGGTGTCGCTGTGGTCGGCGAACACCGCTGAGTTCCTCGCCAGGTATCACGAGCTGACCGGCATCGACCTCACCGATCGCCCGGCCCCGAGCTGAGCCGCTACACGGGCTCGCTCACCAGGGGTCCGAAGTTCCTGGCCGCGTAGTACACCGGCCGTGCATAGGTCTCGCCGCGGTTGTCGATGGGGCAGACGTTCACGTAGAGGATCAGCCGCCGAAGGGGCGAGATGTTCACCGACGAGCCGTGGACCACGGTCATGTCCATCAGCAAGACAGAGCCGGCACCGCCGGTGATGGCTTCGAGGCCGTAGCGCTGAACCAGGTCCGCCATGGTCTCGGGGGTGATGTCGAAGCGATACTTCGCCACGGAGTCGTGGTCGGGAACCGTCGGATCGATCACCGCGGTCGACACGAGACCCTCACGGTGCGATCCGGGCACCGCGAGCAACGGCGCGTTGACGGCTGCGACCTCGTCGAGGAAGACGGCGATCATGATGCCGCGCGGCTCGGGCACACCGTCCACCCGGTGGTAGGTGCCGAAGTCCTGATGCCATTGCACGATCGAGCCGCCGGTCTGTTTGATATTGATCCGGCTCTGATGCACGAACACGTCGTTGCCGAGCAACAGCTTGGACGTGTCAACAATGGCCGGGTGCCTGGTGAGTGCGCCCAGCCGTTCGTGGAACAGGTGCATACCCCAGCACACGTGTGGCGCCCCGTCTGCCTCCCGGCCCACTTCTGGTCCGGGGCGCTCCAGCACCTGCAGCGCGGCGGCGCTCAGCTCGTCGCACTCCGACGCCGAGAACACGCCGTCGAGCATGACCCAGCCGACGTCGCGAAACGCGGCGACCTGGTCCTCGGAAAGTTGCATCACCTACCAACCTCTGCGGTTCTGAGCTGTGCGATGCCCTCGGACAGAGCAGCGGTCATCAGCCCGATGTCGTAGCTGTAGGACACCATACGGAATCCTCGCCGTATCCAGTCCTGTCCTATCTGGACGTTGCCGGCGAGGCAAGCGGCGGCCTTCCCGTGCCGCTCGCACGCCGCGAGGAGCTTGTCGATGCTCGCCTGCAGCGCAGGATGACCGGTCTGGCCGGGCACTTCGAGGGACAGCGACAGGTCACCATGGCCGAGATGGGCAACGTCCACGCCTGGCACCGCCATGATCTCCTCGGCGTTCGCGATTCCCTTCGCCGACTCGATCAGCACGCACACCATCGTGCGGTCGTGTGCGCCCTCGATGATCGCTGGTACCGAGTCGGACGAGTAGTCGTCGTGGGCGCCGCCGAACATTGCACCCCGACGCCCCACGGGCGGATAGCGGGTCCAGCGCACGAACTCCTCGGCCTGTTCCGCCGTCTCGCACATCTGGAACAACAGCCCCATCGCGCCGAGATCCAACAGCCGGGCCGTGTACTGGTAGGTCGTGTCCGGTGGTCGCACCAGCGGCACCAGGCCAAGGCCCCGGCACAGTGCAAGCTGCGTCTTGACCTCGTCCATGGAGAACCCGCTGTGCTCCATGTCGTAGAACACGAATTGCGCGCCGGCATTCTGGAGCACTTGAGGCAGACCGGCGCTGAGGAATTCGAACACCATCGTGCCGTACACGGTCTCGCCGTCGGCGAGCGCTGCCTTGACCGGATTGGATCGCATGGTCCGAGCTTCCCATTGATCGACACCCCGCCGCCAAGATGGGCGACAAAGACCAGCCTCGGCTAGAACAGCAGCATCCCGACCGCGACGATCGAGGGAACGCAGGTGGCCGGAGCAGGCGACGACATCCTGGAACTGATTCAGCGCTTTTTCGCCGCGCAGCCCGACGTCAGCTCGCCGCCGCGCATCGAGCGCGTCGAGCGCGTCGCGGTTGGCCGCTCACGAGAGAACTGGATCTTCGATGCCGCGTGGTCGTCGGGTTCCGACAGCGGGACCGTGCAACCCCTGATCGTCCGCCGGGACCCGCTGGGGGGCCTTTTGGAGACAAGTCGGTCAGACGAGTTCGCGGTGTTGAGAGCCCTGGAAGCGACCGCCGTACCGGCGCCCACCGCGAGGTGGCTCGACGCCGACGGCGCCTACCTCGGGCGCCCGTCGCTGGTCATGGTCCGAGAACCCGGCAGCGGCGGCCATCAGCTTCGTGCTGATGGCGATCATCGTCGCCATCGTGTCGGTCTACTCCAAGTTCCTCGGGACGGAGGACATCGCATGAACAAGCGACCGTTGGGCACCTGGATCCTGTACGCGGTCACCGCGGTCGGGTTCGCGTTCCTCTTCACCCCCATCATCACCATTGCGGTGTTCACGTTCAACAAGCCGAGCGGGCGATTCAACACTGCCTGGCAGGAGTTCACGCTCGAGAACTGGGGCAACGCGTTCAAGGGCAGCGATTACGTCGACGCGCTGTTCGAGTCGATCAGGGTCGCCTTCGTGGCCTCCGCTCTGGCGACGATCCTCGGGGGGCTGTTGGCCATCGCCATCAGCCGCTACCGCATGAAAGGCGGTGCGCTGATCAACATGCTGCTGATCCTTCCGCTCACCACACCCGAGATCGTCTTGGGCGCCTCGCTGTTCACGCTGTTCTTCAACCAGGGCGTCACCCGCGGGTTCTGGACCGTCGTGCTGGCGCACACGATGTTCTGCGTGTCGTTCGTCGCGCTCACGGTCAAAGCCCGCATCCGCGGGCTCGACTGGTCCCTGGAAGACGCCGCAGCCGACCTCGGGTCCCCCCACTACGCACGTTCGTCAAGATCACCATGCCCATGATCGTGCCGGGTATCGCGGCCGCCTTCATGCTGTCGCTCGCGCTGTCGCTCGACGACTACATCATCACCTCGTTCGTCGCCGGCAACGTCTCGACGTTTCCCCGCGAGGTCTTCGACTCCTCGCGCGTCACCATCCCTCCACAGGTCCACGTGATCGCCACGATGCTGATGCTGATCTCGATCGCAGTGATCGTGCTCTCGTCGGTTGCCGGCTACCGACGCTACGCCAAGGTCAAGTAGACCCGGTTCACCGCCGATCGCAGCCGCGACGACGCCGCTCTCGCATTTTGATCGCCCTACATCTGCCGGCGAACCTCGCGGACGACTGATGCGATGTCCAGGGGACGGCTCGTATCGACTTCTACGAGCGGAGCATCGAGATCGATCGGGCACCGGCTGTACAGCTGGATCAACTCCTCACCAAGCGACTGGAGGTCGGCTTCCGCAACACCTCGGTGGAAGTGAGCCTCGAGAATTACGTCGCCCACGAGGCTCGCGACGAGCCGGTACATCACGTCGTGCGCCGCGTGGCTGAGCGTGCTCGCCCAATCGTTGTCCCCGGTGCCGAGGGGTGTCCATGAGGGACTCTTTGATCAGGTCCTTGGAGATGACCGACAGATTCATCTCAGCGGACAAACGTGCGGCGACCGTCGACTTTCCGCTACCCGGTATTCCGCTGACCACGATGATCGTCATCGCGCCCGCCCGTCTCCCTACAGGGCGATGCCGTTGCGATCGACTTCGGCTTCTCGCTTGTCGAGGCGGTGGGTACTGCACACCCGATGCTTGATCCGCCAGCCGTCGGGCGTGCGAACGAGTTGGTCGTAATAGCTCGCCGTACCGGTGCGTCCCTTGCCCAGCAAGGCAACGATCCGAGATCGCATCTGTGCGCTGTCGCCATCGGCGTCGGCGTAGATGTTGGTCATCATGTGGGTCTTGGGGTGAGCCGCTTCGGATTCCATGAACGACTTGATGTCATCCAGACCGTTGCAAACCCGCGAGCCCACACCCGTCAGATCGAAGACCGCGTCCTGGGTGAACACTCGGTCGAGGGCATCCCAGTTACGGTCGTCGATGGCATCGCCATAGCGGCCGGGCAGTTCATGAATCTCGACTCGGTCGGCGACCGACAACTCCTGATGTTCCGACATACCTGCTCCTGACGCTGCTCTGGTCCAACACCGTAACGCGTGATTACCGGCCGATCAGATTCGACGGCGCAGGTCATTCGGACTTGCCCGTTCCTGAGCCGGGAAGTAGCAAGGGCCCATGGATTTCGGAGTGCACCTTCCCGATGCCGGCGGCATGGCTGAACGTGAGCCGGTGCTGGCCTTTGCCCGCGCGGCCGAGGACCACGGCTACGAGTCGTTGTGGTCGAGCGACCACATTGCCTGGCCCGATGTCGATGCCATCACGTCGCAGTACCCCTACGGCGAGAACTCCGGCTTTCCGTCGCCAGGGAGCGCGTGGCTGGACTGCATCGGTTCCTTGACGTTCGCCGCCGCTGTGACCGACAGGGTCAGGCTGGGCACCACAGTGTTGATCATCGGTTACCGGCCTGCAATCCAACAGGCCAAGGCGTGGGCCACGCTCGATGTGCTCTCGGGCGGACGGGCCATCCTCGGAGTGGGCGTTGGCTGGATGAAGGAAGAGTTCGAAGCCATCGGCATGCCCTGGGACCAGCGGGGGCAGCGGGCCGACGAGTTTCTCGAGGTCTTCGAAAAGCTGTGGGGGGAAGAACGGGTCACCCACGAGGGTGCATTCGACTCGTTCGGTCCCATCGGGTTCTCACCCAAGCCGGTCAACGGGCGAATCCCCGTATGGGTCGGGGGCCACACCAAGCCGGCCTTCCGACGGGCGGCCAAGTACGGCGACGCCTTTCACGCTGCAGCCACCGAGCCCGACCAGTTGGGCATCATGTTCGACGAGGTGGCTGCAGCCTGCGAAGCCATCGATCGAGACCCTGCCGAAGTCGAGAAGACGATGCTCCACCGGCTGCTCTTCGATCACAAGGTGGATGGTTCGATCAGTGGGTCGACCGATCAGATCGTGGATCAGATCGGCCGCTACGCCGACCTGGGGGTCAGCCACATGGCCATCTTCTTCCTCCAACGAGGCGGGCTCCAGGGTCGGCTCGACGCCATCCAACGTTTCGCCGAAGAAGTTCGGCCCCAACTCGGCTGACGATTGGCACGTTCAGTCGTACGAATCGTGACGACGGAGCCACGCCATCGGCCACTCAAGGCCGGCTTCGTCGCGGCCTTTCGGTGCGAGATCAAGGAGTTGGTAGGCGCCGTTCAGCGGGTCGAGGCCGCGGCTGTAGGCGGAGTAGGTGTGGAAGATCTCGCCGTCGAGGAGAGCGAACGCGCTGACACCGGGCGCTTCCTCGTGCGGGTGCACCTCATGGGCGAAGTTGTAGGTCGCGCCCTCGGCCTGTTGTTCGGGGGTGAACGACACCCCGAAGTCGAAGTTGAAGTCGCTCGGCTCGGACGAGTCCCCTGACGGAGCGATACCGAGCGTTGCTTGGCTCATGCGATACCTCCTGATAGCGATCCGACCATCATGGCCGATCAGGCGGCCCGAAGTCATCTGCCAAATGGACCGAGTGGTCCCGACGCGCGAGGCTTGGGTCTTGCGCCGAGTCGTCACCATCGAGCCCAGGCACGTCGCGCCGAGCCAGATCGGGCCTTCCCGGGGCGGCATCGATTCGGCAAAAGCGTGGCGGGTCGCGGTGGCCGCCGCCCTCGTTGTCGGAATGGCGTTCGGCACCCTCTACCCCTTCGGCGCCTTCTTCGAGGCAATGGCG
>JAQCHM010000121.1 GCA_027730885.1 Actinomycetota bacterium
CCCCAACTCCACATCAGACGCTTCCACCCCCACAGACTACACCGCGCGAACAATCCTGTGGTGGACCCTTAGGGGATTTCACCGCGCCGCGTGCGAGACTCGCGATGATGCGTGGCTCGTTGCGGTCGATGGTCTGTGCGGCGCTCGTCCTGACGGCCGTCATGTCGGCGCCGATCATCCTGCTGGCCGTCGATCCAGCCTCGGCCGAGACGCCGACCGAGGTCGTGGCCGGGCTGATGGACGACGGCGTGTTCGTGGCTCCCACGGCAACACAGGTCGATCCGTCGGTCGTGCCTGCGTTGGCCGCTGTCGTGGTGTCGGCCCGCAGCCTCGGCATCAATTTGGTCATCGTCGCCCCGGCCGACCCGCAACCCGACGCCGAGTCGTTCTCGTTGCGGGTGCTCCAGGCTGCGGAGATCGACACCTCGCTGTTGACCGACGCGGTCCTGCTCATGTCACCCGACGGCGAGCTCGAGGCGAGCGCGGCCGACGACTACACAGATTTCGTGGTCCCTGCGCTCGACGCGGCCCGTCAGGCGCCGAGCCCGCAAGCTGCAAGCGAGGCGTTCGTCGCCCGGCTCGACCACGAGCCCGACCGGTCGCTCCCGGCCACGGTGCGGACCGTCATCACGGTCGTCGTCCTGATGCTGGCCGTTCTTGGCTTGTCGGTCGTCCTCGAACGGATGCTCCGTCGCCAACGCCGTCCGAACCGATGAGCCTTCAACGTCGGCACGGCGATCCGCTCCTGCCGCTCTGGCGTCGGCTGACCCCGGAGAGCGAGACCCTGACGAACCGGTCGAAACCGACGCAGGTCAGGCGGCACCCGAGGTCGATTCGACCCCATCAACGACCGCCCCGGGCCCCGACCTTGCACTCGTCGTTGCCCAACTACAGGAGGCGCTGGCCACCGCTGGGTTTCCCGACCTGATCGTCGTCGTCGACGGCGAGCGTCACGGCGACGCGGTGGTGCGAGTCACCGGCGCCGTACCCGACGAGGCGGCCCGGCGGGTGGCCCTGGAGTCTCTCACGGAGGCCGCGACCGCAGCGGGGCTGCCGAGGATCGTCGACAACATCGTGCTGGGCGAGCAAGCGTCGGCTGCGACTCTGAACGTCCAGGTGAGCCGATCCCGCGCCACGGTGTCCGGCGTCGTTGCGCAGTGGGGCGACCTACAGCCACTACTCGATGGGCTGGGCCAGGTCTACCGCCCGGAGCAAATCGACGTCAGTGGCGTCCGGGTCGACGCCAAGGCATTGGAACTCTCGTTCTTCGATGTCGTCGGTGAAGTTTTCGATGCCGTCCTGGCCGACCGCCTGACCACCGTCCTCACCGCGGCCCTGAGCACTGTGCCGTCCGCGAACATCGAGGTGGCGACGGTCGAACAAGCTCGGGTAGAGGTCGCTCTGGGCGAGATCCTGGCCGCCGCGCCACTGCAGTTCGAGTCGGGCAGCGATGAAATCGTGGACTCGGCCGAGGAGACGCTCGTCGCGATTGCCGAGGCACTCGCGGCCTTCCCGGCGGCCGTGCTGGAAGTCGGCGGCCACACCGACAGCCAAGGCCGCGATGAACAGAATCAGGACCTCAGCCGTCGACGGGCCGAGAGCGTCGTCGCGCGCCTCACCGAGCTGGGCGTACCGAATGAACTGTCCGCCATCGGTTACGGCGAGCTCGGACCCTTGGTCATCCCCGAGGCCACCGATGACGACCGGGCCCTCAATCGACGGATCGAGTTCCGATTGATCTGAGACCAGCCGAAGCGTGCTGGGTGATCCACGTGTGCATCGCGATCCCCGAGGCCACGCCGGCATTGATTGAACGAGTCGAGCCGAACTGGGCGATGGAACGGCATTCGGCAAGCAGCGGTCGGATCGTCTCGGACAGACCGGGACCTTCCTGGCCGAAGACGAGGACGCAGGAATGGGGGAGTGGCCGTCCCTCCAGCGGAACGGCACCCGGCAGGTTGTCGATACCGATCAGCGGGATGTCCGCCTCGGCTGCCCACTCGACGAACGCCTCGGCGGACTTGTGGTGCCGAACGTGCTGGTAGCGATCGGTGACCATCGCGCCGCGCCGGTTCCAGCGTTTCTTGCCGATGATGTGGATCCCGGCGGCAAGGAACGCGTTGGCGTTGCGCACAACGGTGCCGATGTTCAGATCGTGTTGCCAGTTCTCGATGGCGACGTGAAACAGGTGACGTCTGGTGTCGAGATCGGCGACGATCGCGTCCAGGCTCCAGTAGCGGTAGGCATCGACGACGTTGCGGCGGTCACCGTGTTCGAGCAGCTCGGGGTCGAGCCGATCGTCGTCAGGCCACGGACGGGGATAGGGGCCGACACCTATCTGCTCGCCCGCGGAATCGGCCGGGCCGGTCACCGGGCGAAGTCCCCGATGCTCGCTCCGGTGACCTGACGGAGCAGGTTCGGGGCGACGGGAAAGACGTGACGAGGAGTGCCCGCGGCGGCCCAGATGACCTCGAAGGTGAGCAGATGAGGGTCGATCCAGGTGGGGAGCGGATTGTCGTGACCCAGGGGTGGAACGCCGCCGATGGCGTAGCCGGTGTAGGTGCGGACCATGTCGACATCGACCCGCCCGCACCTCGACGCGCCGACGAGCTCGGCGAGCCGGGCAGGGTCGACCTGGTGGGCCCCGCTGGTCAGCGCCAGCACCAGAGCGCCATCCGCGTCGAAGACCATGGACTTGACGATCTGGTCGACGAGACAACCCACCGCCTTCGCGGCGTCCTCGGCGGTGCGTGTGCCGTCGGGGAACTCGCTGACCGTGATCTCCAGGCCCAACTGGCTCGCGGCGTCGATGACTCGGGTGACTGGCTTCGGTTGGCTCATGGCTCTGGCAAGGTTAGAAGTAGGGTGCCGACGTGCAACATCGAATCGTCGACGCTCTCGGAACGCGCATCCATCTGGTCGAGAAGGGCTCCGGGCCCCTGGTTCTGTTCGTCCATGGATTCCCCGAATCCTGGTATTCCTGGCGGCATCAGATCGGTGCAGTCGCCGACGCCGGATATCGAGCGGTGGCCATCGATGTGCGCGGCTACGGCCGATCGCATGCGCCGCTCGCGGTCGCGGACTACCGCATGGTCCGGCATGTCGCCGACAACGTCGGGGTGTTGCGGGCTCTCGGGGAGGAGACAGCCACGATCGTCGGCCACGACTGGGGTGCGCCGATTGCTTGGAACACCGCTCTGCTGCGCCCCGACCTTTTCACCCGACTGGCACTGCTCAGCGTCCCCTACAGTCCTCGTGGCGCATTCAAGCCCAGTGATCAGTTCCGTTTGCTCGGCGGAGCCGAAGAGTTCTACATCGAGTACTTCCAACAGGTCGGACGGGCCGAAGCCGAGATCGAGGCCGATCTGTCGCGTTGGCTGCTCGGGTTCTACTACACCGCATCCGGCGACGCCCCGGCGGGCGGCGGGCGGGGATCCATGGTCCACGTCGGTCCGACCGGCAAGTTGGTCGATCGATTTGCGCTTCCGGACGCCTATCCGAGCTGGATGACCGAGACCGACTTCGGCGTCTACCTCGACGAGTTCCAACGCACCGGCCTGACTGGGGGCCTCAACCGCTATCGCAACGTCGATCGGGACTGGGCCGATCTGGCAGCCTGGGACGGTGCGCCGATCCTGCAACCGTCATTGTTCATCGGCGGCGAGAAGGACGGCCCCACGATGTGGGGAAGCAAGCCGATCGCGGCGTTCCCCCGGACGATGCCGAATCTGACCAAGTCGATGATCGTGCCCGGTTGTGGTCACTGGGTTCAACAGGAGGCAGCCCAGCTGGTGAACCAGGAACTCGTCGAGTTCCTGGCCACCAGCTGAACCCGTCCGAGCAGCCGACCGTGGTCCTCGATCAGAGGGTTGCGACGAACGAGTTGAGGATGTGGTCGGCCGCCTCGAGGTCGCGATCCTCGACGGCTTGGATCAACAACCGGATCACGTAGTTACCCTCGGGAGGTGACACCGCAAGGACGAAGGCCACCGTTCCGGTGCCGCCGCAGTCGGTCCACAGGTCGATCATGCCGGCGTAGAGCACGTCCTCGTACGGTTCGCGGCTGTCCTTGACGCATCCACCGCTGAGGTCGATCTCGTCGAGGACGGCCTCGATCTCGGCCGACGTGCGGATGTTGGACGCCTCGACGATCACACCTTGTGTGTCCCAGGTGTCGATGAAGGACTGCAAGTCGGGCGCGGCGTAGATGCTCGGTCCGAATTCAGGATTGACCGCTCCGTCGTGGTCGAACCAGTCGGCCGGCACCTCGACGGTGATGGCACCGCTGTCATCGGACACGCTGATGTACGAACCGTACGCTCCGGACCCGCCGTCCTCGACGGTCTCGTCGAACTCCTGGGCGAACGAGAACGAGGCCTCGAGCGGGGCACCGTTGAGCTGGCCCTCGAGGTACTCCTCGGTTGCGTAACGAAGGACTCCGAGACTCATCGTGCTGTCTGCGCCCTGGGTCCGGATCACGTCGCAGTAGTCGCTCATGGTTCCGTCGGTTGCGAGGGCGAGACCCTCGAGTTCGGTGATGATGTCGCCGGGGGCGATCCCGGCGTTGTCGGCGGGCGAACCGCTGTCGACACTCGCCACCCAGATGCCACTGAGGCCCTGGGTGTCATCGATGACGGCCTGGCCGTTGACGCCGATGCTGTCGACGCTGGTTCCACGTTGGAGTTGGTCGATGATCGGCTGCGCCAGGTCGCCGCTGATGGCATAGTTCTGATCGCTGGAATCGTTGCCGGCATAGTTGAAGCCGACGATCCGTCCGCCCTCGTCCACGAGTGGACCGCCTGAGTTGCCGCCGCGGATGCGTGCGTCGTGCTCGAGGACCGAATCGACCGACGCCCAGTTGGTCTCGCCACTGGCAGTCAGATTGCTGACGATGCCGCGGGTGAGCGTGAAGTCGACCTCTTCGATGGTGGAAGCATCGCTGGCGGGGTAGCCGGCGGCGAAGACGGCCAAACCGGTGATCACGGGATCGGTGCGGAACGGGAGTGCTGTGTAGCCGTCGCCCTCGAGGTCGATCACAGCGAGATCGGAGCACTCGCTGACACCGAGGACCTTGGCGTTGACCGGCTCATCGCTCCCGGGGACGTAGACCCGGAGCAGAGCGGCCCCGGTGACGACGTGGTTGTTGGTGACGAGGATGCCGTCGGCGCTGATGATGGCGCCCGACCCGACGCCGGCCGCGTTGAGCTGGAGCCCGGACTCGGGATCGATGAAGGTTCCTTCGGAAGCGATCTTGACCACGGACTGTTCGACCTGGGAGATGTCGAAGGGCTGGGTGTCATCGGTGGCGCTGCTGTTCACTCCTCCCGACACCGTCGTGCTGGCTGCGTCATCCGCCTCGCTCCCCCCGTCGGAGAACGAGCAGCTGGCGGAGAGTAGAGCACCTAGAGCGAGCACTGATCCGAGCTTGCGCATACTGGTGACCCTTCCTGGTCGGATTCGTTGGAGATCCATCGGCCGATGGATCTGAGTTTTGAATACCTGCACTGACTACATGAACTCGCGGGTGCGGAGCGAAGCGAACGCCTCGACCATGCCGCCGAGATCGTGTGCGGTGATCAAACCTCCGACCGTTTCTGTGTCGTTCGTTAAAGTGTCGATGGTCGAAGTGATGTAAGTATGAGGAGGCCCTACACGGGACAAAAGGAGAAAATGATGCTCGGACACGACGCAATCGCTCAGGCTCTGGTGGATCAGGGCGTCGACACGGTCTTCGGTGTGCTGGGGGACGCCAATCTCTTCATCGGCGACTGTCTCATGCGGGTGCACGACGTGCACTACATCGCCGCTACCCACGAGGCATCGGCTGTCATGATGGCCCAGGGCTTCGCCCGTGCGACCGGCAGGTTGGGTGTGGCCACGGTGACCCACGGGCCCGGACTCACCAACGCCATGACTGCGCTGATTGAAGGGGTCCGGTCGAACACCCCCATGGTCCTGGTCGCCGGGGACACGCCGACCCTCGATCTACATCACCTGCAGAACATCCCGCAGCGGGCGTTGGTCGAGGCGACGGGGTCGGCCTTCCATCCGGTGCGGGGCCCTCAGACCATCGCCACCGACGTGGCCGCCGCAATGCGCAGGGCGATGACCGAGCGGCGGCCGGTCGTTTTGAACATCCCGCTCGAGTTCGAGTGGGAGGAGGTCGACTACGTCGCCGCGCCCTTGGCCCGACCGCTCGATCTTGCCGTGGACGCTGACCTCGCCGCGCTCGACGTCGCTCTCGGCATCGTCGCCTCCGCGGCCCGACCCCTGGTGTTGGCCGGTCGAGGTGCAGTGGCCTCAGGTGCCCACGACGCATTGGTCGCGCTGGCCGAGCGGCTCGGGGCGCCGTTGTGCACGTCGCTGCTGGGCAGCAGCTATTTCGCCGGCGAGCCCTGCAACCTCGGGGTGTTCGGCACCTTGTCCACCCCGATCGGGGCCGAGGTGATCATGCAGGCCGATTGCGTCATCTCGTTCGGCGCCGCGCTGAACCGCTACACCACGCACGAAGGCACGCTGCTCCACGGCAAGCGCGTGGTGCAGGTGGACCTCGACCCCCATCGCCTGGGCTCCACGGTGCCCGTCGACGCCGCCGTTGTTGGCGACGCCCGCCGAGTTGCCGAGACCATGACCGCGATGCTGGAGGCTGTCGATCACCGACCCTCCGGATTCCGGTCGGCCGAACTGGCCGATCGCATTGCCCAATGGGTTCCCGATGCCTTCGACGACAAGAGCACGACGTCCTCCGTCGATCCTCGCCGTGCCGTGCTGGAACTCGATCGAATCCTGCCGGCCGACCGTACGGTGGTCATCGACGCTGGGCGCTTCATGCTCGATGCGCTGACGCTGCCGGTGCCGGAACCGTTGGCGCTGGTGACCACGCACGCCTTCGGCTCGATCGGCCTGGGCATGGCGTCCAGCATCGGTGCGGCCGTCGGCGTTCCCCAGCGCCCAGCCGTCTTCCTGGTCGGCGACGGTGGCTTCATGATGGGTGGCCTCAACGAGCTGCACACCGCAGTGCACAACGAGCTTGACGTGATCGTCGTGCTGTTCAACGACGGTAGCTATGGTGCCGAACACGTTCAGCTGGTGAACAAGCAGATGGACACGTCGTCGTCACTGCATCACTGGCCGGACTTCACCACGGTCGCCGGCGCCCTCGGCGCCGAGGCTGTTGCCGTCAGGTGCGTCGATGACTTCGGCCAGGCCGAAAAGGCAGTGGTCCAACGGGCCCCCGGTCGCCCGGTCTTCATCGAGATTGCGGTCGACCCCGACGTCTCGTCTCGCATCCCTCGGTAACCGGCGCCAGCCCAACCGCAGCGTCGAGCGGTGCACCGCTGCGGGTCCGACGGGGTGGTTGCCGCCATTTCTACTCACGGCGGTTCTGACCGGCGACACGCGGACTCGACGAGCGGCTACGTGTGGCCGATGAACCATGCGTAACCATCGCGCTCGCCGGAATACAGCGCGTTGATCGAGTTGAATGCGTCGGTGAGCTCGCCCGGTTTGGCACGGAACTCCCCCGGGCCGTTGCCCACCTCGCTCAGACAGGCAACAGCCAGCAGCCCACCTGGTTTGAGGCGACCGACCGTCGCTGTGTAGATGTCGGCATCTCGGAACAAGTGGCACAGCACGAGATCGACCGGTTCGCCGGCCGGCAAGCCGTCATCGAGGTCATGGACCGTGAATCGGCACCGGTCAGCCAACCCACGCGACCGTGCGTACTCGCCTGCAAGTTCGACCGCGACCGGCGAGATGTCGACTCCCCAAACCCGCATTCCGCGCGACGCGAGCCACGCGGATGCCCGGCCGCGGCCGCACGCCACCTCGAACGCCGATCCCGACGTCGGAAAGACGTCCGCGTACGCGCCGAAGACGGGCGGGGGACCGAGCGACCCCAACGGCTCCCTTCGCCCGTCGGCGTAACGGCGATCCCAGTGCTCCCGCGCCGTGGCACTCATCGTGCACCCGGGGACCAGTGGCCAACCAGCACTCTGAGCGTCGGTGCGGTGCCGACGGCAAGGAGCGCAGTGCCGGCGCCGACCCGGTCGAATCCGGCGACCGCGACCGCCCCGACGACCCTGGCGACCTCGGCAATGACCCGGACTCTGAAAGGATCAACGCCGGCCAGCGCGGAGAGCCCGGCGCAGAAGATCTCGAATCCGGCGCCGGCGTTGAGCCGGCCGACGACGATTGCCAGGCTGGCCGTCACCAGAACAAAGCCGGCCGTCCACATGGCGCACCTCGCTGCCAGGCTTCCGCTCTGCGTGAACCAGCCGCCGGACAGACCGACGGCCGGGCCGAGCAAGGCCAGGTAGACGACCCCGATCCACAGCATCGTGAACCGGGACGAGGAGGCGAGCGACAAGGCGACGCCCAACGCGGCGAGCGCCCCGTTGAGGCTCCAGGCAACGACCGTGAATCTGAGGCCGGTCGCGTCCACGGCGGTGAACACGACGGAATCCATCGGAGACAGACCGAGGTCGGCGGTGGCCAGGAGGGTAATGCCGACTCCTGCCAGCCATGCCGCCGGGATCACCCACAGGATCTCGACCGGTCGAATCACGGCGGCGCTGTGACACACATCTTCTCGACCCGCATGTCCTGTCGACCCGTCTATCCGGACGAACTGTGGCTTGACGATTGGGGATGCCTGTTGTGCGCGAGGAGGGACTTGAACCCTCACGTCCTTTCGGACACAGGAACCTGAATCCTGCGTGTCTG
>JAQCHM010000122.1 GCA_027730885.1 Actinomycetota bacterium
TTGTTGATGAGGTTGCCACCGCCGCCGACGTGGAAGACGACGGGGACCTCGGCCTCCTGGGCGATGGCCCAGACGCGATCCAAGTCGACGTGGCTGGGGGAGTGCCCCTTCGGACAGTTGGACGGCACGAGAAGTGCCGCCGCGCCGCCCTTCACCGCCTCGACTGCCATGGCCGCAGCCGAGTCGAAGTTTGCAAGCGGCACACAGCACGAGGCAAGGAGGCGGCGATCGATCGAGGTGAAGTCGAGCATGGCCCGGTTGTGGGCGCGGGCGACGCCGTAGGCCAACGCCGGGTCGTCGCTGTGTTCGAGCGCGTTGATGTAGGAGCTGTCGAACGTGTTGAAGATCAGCTGGCTCTGGAACCCGAGTCCGTCGAGGACTGCAGGGCGGTCGGCGCTGATGAACGACCCTGGCGCGTCCCAATTCTTGCGAATGAGAAGCAGCTCGTCGTCCTGGGCCCGATAGGTCGGGTCGGCTTGCTGAGCCTGCATTCGCTCGAAGAACCGCTGTTCGGCGAGGCCCTTCGTGCCGCCGACGCCGCCGACGAAACGGCGTTCGGGGAGTCGGTCACCGATACCGGGATCGAGGTAGCGGTCGAGCCAGTCGGGCGTCTCCATGATGTGCGCGTCGGCATCATGGACGGTCAGGTTCTCTACATAGGGCATTGGTTCAACCTCGCAGCTGCTGCATGAACATCCCGTTGTCGAAGTAGTCACGCCACAACGTGATGAGACCTTCGTCGTTCACCTCGAACACGCGATGTCCTTCCCCTTCATCACCATCTTGTCGGTGCGTTCGTTGAAGACCACGTTGCCGGTGGCGGCCTGCCGGTGGACCTCGAACTCGACCGGCCCGGTGCCGCCGACCATCGGAGCAAGGAATGCCCGTACCGCGGCTTTGCCCGTCATGTCGCCGATGGGCACGTTGTCATAGAGGACGTCGTCGGAGACGAAGGAGAGGATGGTGTCGAGATCCTTGCCGGCGAAGGACTCCATGAATTTCGTGACTGCCTCATCAGCGTTCATGGCACATGCTTAGCAGCTGTCACCATCGCCGATCGAGCCTCAGCGCTGTTGGGCCGCGAGTTCGGCTCGGATCTCGGCGCCGTGTTCGTCCAACTTGGCCGGGCGGCGGTAGATGCCGGCGGGGGTCTCCGTGAACCGAATCGGACAATTCGACTGCACCGTCGGCCGATGGTTTTCGTGGTCGACCCGGACCAGCATCTGGCGAGCGGCGACATGCGGATCGTGTACCCAGTCCGCCGGCTCGAAGACCGGGCCGACAGGCACAGACCCCCCCGAGACACTCGACGATCTCGGCGTTGGTGCGGGCCGCTGCCCACTCGGCGATGGCGTCGTCGACCAGCGATCGGTTCTTCACTCGTTGGCGCATGTGGGCTGTTCGTTCGTCGGTGGCGAGATCGGGGCGGCCGATCGCCTGGCACAGGATCACGAACTGTCCAGGAGTGGGCGCAGCGATGGCGCAACGTCCGTCGGCTGTCTTGAAGATGTCGAAGGGGACGTTGCCGTCGACCGAGTTGCCCGAGGGCGCCTGCGGCCGGCCGATGTAGCTCCACTGGGTCAGGCTCTCGCCAGAGATGGACATCATGGCATCGACCATGGCCACGTCGAGGAACTGGCCGACACCGGTGTTCTTGGCGTGATGGATGGCCGACACCATGCCCAGCGCCGCCATGACCCCGGGCACCGTGTCACCGATCGGAGGCCCGCATCGCATGACGTTGTCCGCGCCCGGGCCGGTCGCGGCGACGATGCCGCCCATGGCTTGGGCGATGGGGTCGAATGCCGGCCAGTCGGCGTAGGGACTGGCGCCGGTGCGGGTGTCCCCGAAGCCACGGACGGCGGCGTAGACCAACTGGGGATTGCGAGCACGGCAGGCCTCGTAGCCTACGCCCAGACGGTCGAGCACGCCGCCCCGATGGTTCTCGAGCAACCCGTCGGCGGACTCGACCAGTTGGAAGAACACCTCGCGGTCGTCCGCATCGTTGAGATCGAGGGCGATGGACCGCTTGTTGCGGTTCCGCGAGGCGTAGCGCGACGAATAGAACCGATCCTCGTCGTCGCAGGTGAAGGGCCCGATGAACCGAACCATCTCGCCGCCCGGCGGTTCGATCTTGATGACGTCGGCTCCCAGATCGGCCAGGTACATGCTGGCGAACGGCCCGGCCAACGCGTGGGTGAGATCGAGAATGCGCAAACCGACCAGTGGGCCGGTGGCCTCCGTCGCCATGGGCGCTGCGAACTCGTGGGCATCCAGGTGATCGACCATCAGCCATCCTGCCTCACCCACGAGCCGGCTGTCCGATCTACGCTCGGAGTGTGCACGAATTGTCTCCAGAACCGGTGTCCGCCTTTCCGTCCAAGGTCGAGGACCGCCCGCTCCTGGTCATCGGCCGGGTCGAGCGAGATGGCGAGTCGATCTACTACGAGTGGGCGGTGGCCGACGACACCGACGACCGACCCGTCGTCGTCCTCACCCACGGCGCGGGCGGTTCACACGCGGTCTGGTATCACCAGCTGATCGCGCTGTCGTCGAGGTACCGCGTCCTCACCTGGGACAGCCGAGGCTTTGGGAACTCGACCTGCAACTCAGGCGTATTGACCGTCGACCAGGCAGTGGCCGACCTCGCCGCAGTCCTCGACGCCGTCGGGGTCGACGGGCCTGTCCATCTGGTCGGCCAGTCGATGGGCGGCTGGTGGGTGTCCGCTTACGCCATCGCCGATCCCGAGCGGGGACTCTCCCTCACTCTGTCCGACACCCCTGGCGGAGTGTGGACCGATGAACTTCGGGAGTTCTTCGCCACCTTCCGCAGCAGCACGCACCCGGGTCCGGCTCGAGTCGCGAGTCACTTCGCGCTCGGCCGGACGACCCTACGCACTCGGCCGGACTTGGCCTTCCTGTACCAACAACTCGGAAGCTTTCACCAACCGCCAATGGCAGAGGTGGCCAAGATCGTCTCGGTGTCGGTCGAACCGGCTGCGCTGACGGCGCTCGGGTTTCCCCTCAACGTCATCGCGGGCGCGGAGGACTCGATCTTCCCCGCCCCGATGCTGGAGAGCATCGCGACCATGCTCGGTGCTGCCTACCGGGAGATCGCGCAGGCCGGGCACTCGCCTTACTTCGAGTCGCCCGCGGCGTACAACGAGGCACTGTTCGCCCTCCTGGGCCGAGCCTGAGATCAGGCCGGTTCGGAGTCCGTGAGGAGAGCTTTGTAGATCCGTCGGGTTGAGGCATCGAAGCAGACGAAATGTATCGACGAGACGAGCCGCGAGCCGGCGACCGTGCGCACCGCGATCTCAGCGGCAGCAGCGGCCGGGTATCCGTACACACCGGTTGAGATCGCGGGAAAGGCAATGGTGCGCGCGCCGACCGAGGCCGCTAGTTCGAGAGAGCCGCGATAGCAGGACGCCAGGAGTTCGGCTTCGCCCTTGTGTCCGCCCTTCCAGACCGGACCGACGGTGTGAACGATCCAACGAGCGAGGAGGCCGAACCCTGGCGTGATCTTCGCCTCGCCGGTCCGGCAACCACCCAACTGTCGACAGTGGTGGACCAACTCTGGGCCGGCGGCGCGGTGAATGGCCCCATCGACCCCACCCCCTCCTAGCAGCGACGAATTGGCGGCGTTCACGACCACGTCGACATCGAGCGTCGTGATGTCACCTTCGACGACGGACAACACCGCGATGTCCTTGTTCATCCCCTGTGCCATCTCACCCGAGGCCCATTGCGGTCGCGAAGCGGGTCAGCGCGTCGGGGATGTCGCCCATCGGCTCGTACGTCAACTCGGTGACGCCCATGTCGGCGTACCGCTGCGCCCAGGCGGGGACCTGGTCCGCGGTACACAACAGAGCGGAACGCCGCATTGCGGCCGCGTCCAGCACTTGTCGGTCGATGGCGTTGAGCTGCGACAGGTGCCCCTCGTGTGTCGTGAGATGGCGGACGTCTTCAGGCACGCCCTCGACCAACTCGAGGAAGCGATCCCCGTTCGGCAGCGAGCTGACAGACCCATCGCGACGTTCCGAGGCGAGGTGGTAGAGAATGGCGACCCCGGGCCCGGCGGTGGCCAACGCCCGAGGCGAATCGACCGGCTCGTCCTCGTCGAGCACCACACCGCTCACCATGCCAGTCACGCCCGGAAAATCACCGTAGTCGTCGCCGGCGGACGGTCGGCTGAGGAAGATCGAGGTGCCGAGACCCCTGGCGGCCTCCATGCCCTTGGGGCCTCCCACCGCCAGGCGCCAGGGGACGGCGATGGGACGTTCGGGTGCCTGGCCCGCCCAGTGCAGCATTCGGGTCCTGGCCCCTTCGACCTCGACCGTGTCGCCGGCGAGTAGGTGTTGCACCGTGGCGACGTAGTCGACGACCGTTGACCACTTGAGACCTCGCTGCCCCATGGCGTTGCGGCCCGTGAAGCCGGCGCCGACACCGACCTCGATCCGATCCGGCGCCAGTAGCGAGAGGTGGGCGATGGCGCTGGCTGTCACCATCGGGTGACGCAGGCTCGGTATCAACACTCCAGGACCGAGGCCGATGCGCGAGGTGCGCCGCGCGGTGAGGGCGAGCGTCATCCATACGTCGAGCTGCAGCGTTGGCGTGTCGAACACCCACGCTCGGTGGTAGCCGAGCCGTTCAGCCAGTTCGATGTGGGCAGGGGTGTCGGCCATGGGCGGGAAGGCGCACGAGATGTCCATCGGTGCAACCTAACAATGTGGCCGACCGACGTCCGGGTGCGGCGTCAGGCCACCCTTGGCTCGACCTCGCGGCAACGCTCGCGGATCCATTCGAAAGGCGAAACAAACCTGGTGTAGCGTTCACGACAACGCACACCAGGACAGGGGACAGCATGACAGCCACCGACGTCGGCGCCGAACTGATCGGAAAACTCGGCTGGACGGCCGAACAACTCGGATTCGACCCGGCCGAGCTCAAAGGCAAGTACCTGAGCGAGCGGGACAAGCGACTACGCGAAGATGCCAACGAGCAGTACGTCGAGGTCACCGCCGAGTTCTCCCGGTACATCGAGGATCCATACGTCGAGCCCGGCTTCACCCGGGAACCCATCTTCGACGAGGTCGAGGTCACCATCGTCGGTGGCGGCTTCGGCGGTCTGCTCATGGGGGCACGGCTCCGAGAAGCCGGGTACGCCGGCATCCGGCTGGTCGAGAAGGCCGGCGACGTGGGCGGCACATGGTACTGGAACCGGTACCCAGGCGCCGCGTGTGACGTCGAGTCCTACGTCTACCTGCCGCTCCTCGAGGAGATGGGCGTCATTCCCAAGACCAAGTACCCCTTTGCTCCCGAGATCTTCGAGCACTCCAAGGCCATCGCGCGCCACTTCAACCTCTACGAAGACGCCCTCTTTCAGACCGGCATCACCGAGCTGAACTGGGACGAGGCGGCCAGTCGCTGGATCGTGAAAACCGATCGAGGTGACGAGTTCCGGACTCAGTTCATCGCGATGGCCAACGGTCCGCTCAACCGACCCAAGCTCCCGGGGATTCCGGGAATCAACGAGTTCAAGGGCTACACCTTCCACACCAGCCGTTGGGACTACGAGTACACCGGCGGCGACTCCACCGGGAACCTCGACAAGTTGTCGGACAAGGTCGTGGGCATCATCGGGACCGGCGCGACTGCCGTGCAGTGCATCCCTCACCTCGGTGCTTCGGCCAAGCAGCTGTACGTCTTCCAACGCACCCCCTCCTCGGTCGATGTCCGCAACAACCGCGAGACCGACCAGGAGTGGGCCAAGACCCTGCAACCGGGATGGCAACAGGAGCGGATGGACAACTTCAACCTGGTCGTCTCGGGCGCCGACGTCGAGGAAGACATGGTGAAGGACGGGTGGACCGACATCTTCCGGAACCTCACCGGCATCGTGGCCAAACAGGCATCGCGCGAGCTCGGTCGTCGCCTCACCGGTGCCGAGCGGGCCGAGCTGATGGAACTGTCGGACTACCGAAAGATGAACCAGGTCCGAAATCGGGTCGACGAGATTGTCAAGGACCCGGCCACGGCCGAGAAGCTCAAGCCCTGGTACCGCCAGTTCTGCAAGCGTCCCTGCTTCCACGACGAGTACCTGCCCACCTTCAACCGGCCGAACGTGACCCTTGTCGACACCGCCGGCAAGGGTGTGCAGCAACTCACCGAGAACGGCGTGGTCGTCGAGGGCACCGAGTACGAAGTCGACTGCCTCGTCTTCGCCACCGGATTCGAGGTCGGCACCACCTACACCCGCCGGGCCGGGTATGACATCGTCGGCCGTGGCGGCCTGTCGTTGTCGGAGAAGTGGGGCGAAGGCTTGCGCACCTTCCACGGTCTGCAGGCCAACGGCTTCCCCAACTGCTTCTTCCTGGGCTTCACCCAGACCGCGGTCACCGTCAGCGTTCCCCACGCCCTCAATGAGCAGGCCAAGCACGTCACCTACATGATGACCCAAGCTCGCGACCGTGGGGCCGAGGTGATCGAGGCCACCGTCGAGGCCGAGGATGCCTGGGTGGCCGAGATCCGCCGAGCAGCCGCCATGGGCACCCGGTTCTACACCGAGTGCACGCCGGGTTACTACAACAACGAGGGCAAGCTCGGAAACCCACTGGGCTTCTTCGCCGGCACCTACATCGAAGGTCCGATCAAGTTCATGGAGCTGCTCGACGAGTGGCGGGCCGCCGGCGACCTCCCCGGCGTCGAGCTTCGCTGACCCCACGCCGCCCCCACCCCCATCGGGAGTGCCAGCGTGCCGTTTTCGGCACCCAGGCACTCCCGATGGGTGGTCTGGCAATGGGTGGTCTGGCAATGGGTGGTCTTCAGCCGGAGACCCGGCCTGCATCGACGGTGATGGTGCGGGTCAGGTTGACGGCCTCGAGCAACGCCCGGTCGTGGGTGATGATCAGCACCGTTCCCGCGAAGGCATCGAGCGCCACCTCGAGCTGTTCGATGGCGGCGAGGTCGAGGTGGTTGGTCGGCTCGTCGAGTACGAGGCAGTTCGTGCCCTTGGCCATGAGCACCGCCAGCACGGCCCGGGTTCGCTCGCCGGGGGACAGGGAAACGGTCCGACGGTCGACCTCTGCGGCTCCCAGCCCGAACTTGGCCAGCAGGGTTCGCGCCTCCGATCGGTCGAGGGCAGTGGTCTCCATGAACGAGCGCAGGAGCGTGTGCTCCTCGGTGAGTTGAAGACGGCGCTGCTCGAGTTCGCCGACCACCACTCCCGGACCGAACCACCGTGTGCCTTCATCGAGGTTCCGACGACCGAGCACCAGATCGAGCAGGGTGCTCTTGCCCGCCCCGTTGTGGCCCACGATCGCGATTCGCTCACCCGCGTTCACGGTGAGATCGACGGGTCCGAGGGTGAAGTCGCCGTTGTGGGCGACCGCGCCTGCCAACCGGACGACGACGTCGCCGCTACGGGCGGTCTCCCCGAAGCTGAGCCGCAGCTGCCAGGCTTCGCGGGGTTTGTCGACGACGTCGAGGCGTTCGAGGGCTCGTTCGGTGCGGGCCGCCTTGCCCGCCAGTTGCTCGCTCGAGTTCATCTTGAACGACTTGATGTGCTTGTCGTTGTCGTCGCCCTTCTTCTTGGCCTTGCTGACCCCTTGGGACGCCCACTCCCGCTCTCGTTGGCCCCGCCCGAGTAGCGCCGACTTCTTGTCGGCGAATGCGTCGTAGCGCTCCTGGGCATGGCGCGCCGCTACCTCTCGTTCGGCCAGGAAGGCGTCCCAGCCACCGGCGAACACCGAGACCTGGTGCCGGAACTCGTCGAGCTCGGCCACATGGGTGATGGTGCGCCGAAGGAACTCTCGGTCGTGACTCACGAGCAGGAGCGGGCTGGTTGACATGCCGACCCACGACTCCAGGCGGGCCAGGCCGTCGAGGTCGAGGTCGTTGGTCGGTTCGTCGAGGAGGAAGATGTCGAATTGGGCCAGGAGCAGCGCGGCCAATCCGACCCGCGCCGCCTCGCCACCCGAGAGCGTGGCCATCGACTGTGCCCGAAGGCGTGGGGCCAGGCCCAGCTCGGCCCATACCGGGCCGACACGTCCGTCGAGGTCGGCTGCGCCCAGGGCGAGCCAACGCTCGAGCGCCTGTGAGTACCGGTCGTCGGCGCCGGACTCACCCGCGGCCATGGCCGCGGTGGCAGCTTCGAACTCTGCGGTTGCCGCGGCGACACCGGTTCTTCGCCTCAGGAAGTCCTCGACCGTCTCGTGTTCGCTTCGATCGGGTTCCTGGGGGAGGTAGCCGACAGTTGCGTCCGGAGGGCTCAGCGACACCGCTCCGGCGTCGAGATCCTGCAGATCGGCGAGCACCCTGAGCAGGGTCGACTTGCCGGCGCCGTTGGGGCCCACCAGCCCCATGCGCCAGCCGGGCGAGAGCTGGAGCTCCACGTCGTCGAGCAGGACGGCGTCGCCAAGCGCCAACGTCAGGTTGCGGGCGTGGAGCGAGGCGGAAGGCACGCCCTCCTGTCTACCAGCGAGGAAGTGACCAAGGTCCCTACGGGAAGTTGACCTCACGTTCCGATGGGCGTCTACCCTTGCAGTCAGCCGCAGATGGTACCGATAGGACATCTGGAGTACCGCACACCGCCGATCAGGAGACGAGTCATGACAGACCAAGCCGTGGTTGAGCCCGCAATGTCGGAGGCCGCTGTGGCCCCAGGAGCCGTCGAACTTCCACAGT
>JAQCHM010000123.1 GCA_027730885.1 Actinomycetota bacterium
CGGGAGTCGCCTGACGTGCCAGCCCAGCCGGTCGACCCCGTCGGCCAGCACTCGTGCCGCTCCCTGGTACAAGTCGTCAGGAGCCACGATGCGAGCCCCTGCCGGCACCGAGTCGAGGATCGCGGAGATCGCTGCCATGCCCGATGAGAAGGCGACTGCGACGCCGTCCTCGAGCGCGCCCACTGCGTCCTCGAGCGCCTCCCACGTTTCGGTCCCGTCGCCTCGGGCGTACTCGCGCCCCTCTTCCTCGTCGGCAGGCCGCCCGGCACCCAGCGCTCGGGCGCTGGTGAACGTGGATGCCGCGACGATCGGTACGTTGAGCGGCCTGCCACCCCCGGTGGGCCGGCCGGCTTTGACCGCGATGGTCTCGGGCCGAAGGCCGGTTGGAGGTGTTCGGGGACCTGGCTCGTGGGCCATGGAAGCAACCATGGAGCAGTACCGTATTCCCCATGAACGACGGCGTGAACCGAACCGCGCATCAAACCGACGAATTGGGCGCGGGGACCCGGCGCGGCTCGGCGATCGTGGTGACCGTGTCGGACGGGGTCATTGCGGGGACGCGGGAGGACAAATCCGGCGATGCGCTGGCGACGCGGCTCGTCGAGGCCGGCTGGAGGATCGAGGCCCGCCGACAGATTCCTGACGGTGTCGATTCGGTGCGCGACACCCTGATCGACCTGGCCGAGGGTTTCAGCGGCATCATCGTCACCACCGGCGGCACCGGTTTCGGCCCGCGAGACCTCACCCCCGAAGGCACCAGGGAGGCCCTGGAGCGAGAGGCGCCCGGTCTGGCCGAGGCGATGCGCTTGTGCAACCCCGATGGGTTGGGTCGGCTGAGTCGGGCGATTGCGGGAACCCGGGGCGAAGCGGTCATCCTCAACACGCCGGGATCGACGTCGGGCGCCGTCGAGACCATCGAGGCGGTGCTCGATGTCCTTCATCACGCGGTCGATCTACTCGCGGGCGGCCGACCGCACTGATGGCAACGTCACCGCCGATGGCAACGTCACCGCCGACGAGCGTGCACCGCGACGCCGATGATCGTCGGATGCAGTTGGCCATCGAGGCGGCGTGGACGAGTCGGCTCATCTCCCCACCGAACCCGTGGGTGGGGTCGGTGCTGGTGGCCATCGACAGCAGAGTGTTCATCGGTTCCACCCGCCAACCCGGGGGAAACCACGCAGAACGAGAAGTGATTGATGCAGCGGGCCCGGCCGCCGCGGGGTCGACGCTGTACTCGACCCTCGAGCCCTGCAGCCATCACGGCCGCACCGGCCCCTGCGTCGAGGCGATCATCGCCGCAGGAGTGCGTCGGGTCGTGGTCGGTGTGGTGGACCCGGATCCGCTCGTCGCCGGTCGGGGACTCGCGAGCCTGATCGACGCCGGACTGACGGTCGTCCAAGGTGTCCTGAACGACCGGATCGAGTCCCAGTTGGCCCCGTACCTCCACCACCGCCGCACCGGCCGACCCTTCGTCGTGCTCAAGCTGGCCGCCACCCTCGATGGTCGGATCGCGGCCGCCGACGCGTCCAGCCAGTGGATCACCTCGCCCGAAGCTCGGGCCGATGCCCATCGGCTGAGAGCCGAATCGGGTGCCATCCTCGTCGGCGCGGCCACCGTCCGCGACGACGATCCGCAGTTGACCGTTCGGGGCGTGGAGCGCCCCGACGGCAAGGACGTGCTCCAGCCTCTCCGAGTGGTGCTCGGCACCGCCCCTGAGAACGCACGCGTCCATCCTTGTCTCGAACACGACGGTCCGCTCGTGCCGCTGCTCGATACGTTGGGCAGACGGGGAGTGCTCCAGCTGATGGTCGAGGGAGGAGCGACGGTCGCCGGCGCATTCCACCGCGAACGTCTCGTCGATCGGTACGTCTTGTACCAGGCACCTGCGATCATGGGTGGCGACGATGGCCGGCCGCTCCTAGCAGGCCCCGGCGCAGCTACCATCGGAGATCTGTTTCGTGGGCGGATCGACTCGGTCCAGAGGATCGGACCGGACCTCCGGATCGATCTCGTGCCGATCGACCGCCCGGCCGCCGCAAGGGGAGCATCCTGATGTTCACGGGAATCGTCGAAGAGCTGGGAACCGTCGAGCGGCGCGAGGGGCAGAAGCTCCGCCTGCGCTGCCGAACAGTGCTCGGCGACGTGAGCCTCGGGGCGTCGATCGCGGTCAACGGCTGCTGCCTCACCGTCGTTGCATGGGATGCCGACGCGGGTTGGTGGGAGGCCGATGTCACCGAGGAGAGCTACCTACGCACTCAGTTGGGTGATCTTCAGCCCGGCGACCCGGTCAATCTCGAACGGCCCGTGCGACTCGAGGATCGTCTGGGGGGTCACCTCGTCCAGGGCCATGTCGATGCCGTCGGGGTGATCGTGACGCCGGCGCCCGATCTCAAGGTCCTCGTCCCGGAGCCGCTGCACCGTTTCCTCGTCGAGAAAGGGTCGGTGACCGTCGACGGCATCAGCCTGACCGTGGTTGATCCTGCTCCTGACGGCTTTACCGTTGCCGTCATTCCTCACACCGCCGACGTGACGACCCTGGGGCACAAGGGCCCAGGTGATCGGGTCAACATCGAGGTCGATGTGATGGCCAAGTACGCCGAGAAGCTCCTGTCGGGGTTCCTGCAACCAGCAGCACCGATGACGAGCGACGAACAGAACGCCGGAGCAAACAAGTGACCAATCCCAACCAATCGAGCCGGGGCGCCTCCGAGGTCGAGAGCCCTTTCGATCCCGTCGAGGAGGCAGTCGCTGCTATCGGACGGGGCGAGATCATCGTGGTGGTGGACGACGAGGACCGTGAGAACGAGGGCGACCTGATCATGGCGGCCGAGTTCGCCACGGCCGAGAAGATCGCCTTCTTCGTGAACCACACCTCGGGTGTCATCTGTGCCCCGATCACCGAGGAACGGGCAGAAGAGCTCGACCTCCCGCTGATGGTCGCCCAGAACACCGAGGCCATGCGTACGGCGTTCACGGTCACCATCGACCTTCGCTCCGGCACCAGCACCGGGATCTCCGCCCACGATCGGGCACTGACGCTTCGCGCCATCGTCGACCCGTCGGCGACGGCCGCGGACTTTGCCCGTCCCGGTCACATCTTTCCCCTCCGTGCCCGCGAGGGCGGCGTGCTCAAGCGGGCCGGTCACACCGAGGCCGCGGTCGACTTGGCAAGGATGGCGGGGCTGAAGCCGGCGGGGGTGTTGTGCGAGATCGTGAAACCCGACGGCACGATGGCGAGGGTCCCCGACCTGGTCGAGTTCGCGAATGAACACGGCCTGGTGTTCATCTCGATCGCCGACATGGTTCGTTACCGTCGCCGCACCGAGAAGCTGGTGGCCAGGGTCTCCGAAGCTCGGATCCCGACCATGCACGGCGACTTCCAGGCGATCGTCTATGAATCGGTCATCGACGGTGAACAACACGTTGCGTTCGTGATGGGCGATCCGGCTGGCAAGGAGGACGTGCTGGTTCGGGTGCATTCCGAATGCTTGACCGGTGACATCTTTGCCTCGCTGCGGTGTGATTGCGGTCCGCAGCTTGAGCAGGCCCTCACCCGCATCGCCGCAGCCGGCGAGGGCGTGCTGGTCTACTTGCGGGGTCACGAAGGACGGGGGATCGGCCTCGGTCACAAGATCCGCGCCTACGGACTCCAGGACGAGGGCTACGACACCGTCGATGCGAACCTGCAGCTCGGCCTGCCCGCCGACAGCCGCGAGTACGGCATCGGGGCACAGATCCTGGTCGATCTCGGGGTCACGACAATGCGGCTGCTGACCAACAACCCGGCCAAGTACGGCGGACTGGACGGCTTCGGGCTCGGGATCACGAGCCGGGAACCCATCGAGATCGAACCGAACCCGCAGAATCTCGCCTACCTGACGACCAAGCGCGAGCGCATGGGCCACCTGATCGAGAACCTGCCGATCTGAGTCGGTCAGATCGGCTCGGGGCTGGTCAGATCCGGTCGGAACGGGTCAGATCCGGTAGGCGGCACGAGCCGCGCCGGCAAAGAGCGCCGCTCGTTCGGTTTGGTCGTAGCCGTCGGCGATGCGCTTGAACGCATTCCAGAGCACCGGGTAGTCGATGCCGGTCTTGTCGACGGGGAAGTTCGACTCGAACATGCAACGGTCGGGGCCGAACAGATCGATGATGAACCGGATGTGGTCGCCCCAACGGGCTGCGACGTCCTCCGACGACGGCCGTGTGTCCATCTTGTGCCAGCCGTCGCCGTAGATGGACATGCCGATGCCCCCGAGCTTCACGAAGACCTGGGGGCACGAGGCCAACGCGGTCAGCGGGCCCCGGCAGGCGTCGAGCACGGCCGAGCGCTGGCCTTTGAACGGACCGATACCGAGCGGTCCGCCCAGGTGATCGAGAATCACGGTGGTGTCGGGATGGGCACGGGCGAGATCGACCAGGTCGGCCAACTGCGTGTGATAGAGCCACGCGTCGAACGAGAGCCCCATGCGGCCGAGGACGTCGAACCCGGTTCGAAACTCGCGGTCAGCCATGAGTCCCTCGGGCGGATTGGTGTGCGCGTTGTGGATCTTCGGGTCGTCGCTCCACGACGTCGCGTGACGGATCCCCCGGAATCGGCCGCGGCCCGCCTCGACATGGGCATCCAACACGTCCTCGACGGCCGCGCCGAGGGCCAGGTCGGCGAAGGAGACGATTCCGGCGATGACTGCGCCCGAGGACGTGGCGCTGCGCTCGGCGGCCTCGGTCACGAAGCGTGTCTCGCCGACGGGGCGAAGGGCGGGGGGGCCGTCGGTCAGGTACTCGGCCATGCACTCGACGAAGACGGTCGACTCGACGTTGTGGCTCCGCCCATCCTCGTCGACGGCCTCGGTGTCGGCGTGCAGTTGCTCGAGCAGGTAGGGGTTCGTCGGATGGTGCCAATAGTGATGGTGGGGATCGCAGATGGCGAGGTCGGGATCGAGAATCGGCTCAGTTGACAGTTGGCGCATGCCCGAACGCTAAACGCGTCTGAGGCGTTGGGCACACCCGAGGAATTCAAATCCAAGGCCGGCGTTCCACCGGTAGCGTGGCCCGATGCTGAAGTTGGTGCTCCCCAAGGGCTCGCTCGAGTCGTCAACCCTTGCCCTGTTCGAAGACGCCGACCTTTCGGTCAAGCGGAGCTCGTCGGTCGACTACAAGGCCACCATCAATGATCCCCGCGTCGAGTCGGTCCGCATCCTGCGGCCCCAGGAGATCCCGGTCTACGTGGCCGAAGGCCTCTTCGATCTCGGGATCACCGGCCGCGACTGGGTCGAGGAGACCAGCAGCGACGTGGTCTCGCTGGGCGAGTTGCAATACTCCAAGGTGACCTCGAACCCGGTGCGCCTCGTCGTGGCGGTACCCGGTGACTCGGCCATCGAGTCGATCTCGGACCTCAAGGACGGCGTGCGCGTCTCGACCGAGTATCCCGAGCTGACCAAGCGGTTCTTCATCGAACGCGGCATCGAGGCCGACATCCGACTGTCCTACGGCGCCACCGAGGCCAAGGTGCCCGACATCGTCGATGTGGTGGTGGATCTCACCGAGACCGGCCGGGCTATCAAGGCCGCCGGCCTGCGGATCATCGACACCATCATCACCAGCTACACCGAGTTCATCGCCAACCCGGCGGCCTACGCCGATCCCCAGAAGCGCCACGCGATGGAACAACTACTCACGCTGCTCCAGGGTTCGCTCGAGGCTCGGACGAAGGTGCTGGTCAAGCTGAATGTCGATGACCGCAATTCCCTCGACCAGGTGATCGAGATCCTGCCGTCGATGAAGGCGCCGACGGTCAACGAACTCCACGGCGGCGCGGGCTTCGCCATCGAGACCGTGGTGCCCAAGGCCGACATCAACGTCCTCATTCCCGCGCTCAAGGACGCCGGAGCGACCGACATCCTCGAGCTGGCGTTGGCCAAGATCGTTCACTGAGTCGGGGCCATGAGCTTCGAGTTGCTCCTCGGTCAGGTCGAGACCTACGACTTCGATCGTGGGTTCGGATTCGTTCGGTCCGTGGACGGTCGGGAATGGCTGTTCCACTGCACAGAGATCGCTGACGGCACTCGACGCATCGCGGTCGGCCAACGGGTTGCGTTCGGCGTCGACTCGGCCGGACCTGGACGCTGGGAAGCGCGTCAGTTGGCGGCCGTCTGAGCATCGCCCGCCCCGCTTGACTTCCGGGGACACCTGCCGATGGGGTCGGGTGAAGGTTGGCGATTTGTGCACGGGAGAACAGCCGGCGGGCGGTAGAGCCCACTGGGTACATCGGTGGCTGTCCGGCGGGCCGATGAGCGCGGTCGTTGTTGGGCTCGGGCTCGCCTTGTCGACGTTCGCGTGGGTTGGACTGCGGCAGGTCGAGTCGAGTCAGGCCAAGGTGAGTTACGACCGGCTCCTGTTGTCGCAGGGCACTGAACTGCAAGGCAAGATCCTCGGGTATCTCGACGGTATGGACCAACTGTCGAGCAGCCTGTCCGAAGCCGGCTTGCTCCCGTCGGTGACCGCCATGGAGAACCGCGGGATCAGCGAAGGGGCATTGGACTCGCTCGGTGCGATCGACGCCTTTGCCGTCGTCGAAGGTATCCCCGACGAAGTGGTTGAAGCGTCGATACGTGCACGTGAGGAGAGCTACGGCCACGCCGCGTTCCTCGCGCGCTTCAGTCCGGATCCCTCTACTCGTCCGAACGTCGTGTTGTCCCGAGCCTCCGGGCTCGACGGCGCCGCCGGTCGTCTCGGCGAGGTCGTCCGACACCAGGCCCTCGACCAGCTGTATGACGACGTCGTCACGTCGGAGAAGACGGTTGCCGGAGCGTCCGATGTCGCGAGTCACATCTTTTCCGCCCTGAACGGCCCAGCTGCCCCCGTAGGGGCCCGGCTGGACGTGGTGCTGGCCACGCCGGTCAGCAGTCCGACGGGGGAGACGGCGGGCGTATTGCTCGCCCGTCTCGATCTGGCGAAGCTCTTCGCGGAGATGCAGTCGATCTCCGACGGTGACGTCGTCGCCCTCCAGGTGCTGGCCGACGACATCGCCCTGTTCACCGCGCTTGCGGGTGACGCCCTGGGCTCGCCCTTCGGCGAGCCGGTCACGTTCAGCGAGGGCGCCGTCCGTTGGTCGATTCAGGGGTTCGACGCCGGCCTCGAGGTCGACCACCGCGGGTCGTGGGTAGCGCTCATCACCGGGGTTCTCCTCGCGTTGACCGGGGGCATATTCACCATGGCCACCCGACGCCACGCGATCACGCTCGGGCGGTTGGAACGAAGCCAGTTCGACGCCCGCCACGATCCCCTGACCGGCTTGCTCAACCGAGCCGGTCTCACCGACGAGCTCGAGCACATTCTCGAGCGACGGGAGCCGAGCGAAGTGGTCGCCGTGCTGTTCCTGGACATGGATCGACTCAAGGTGGTCAACGACTCCATGGGTCACAGTGCCGGCGACGAAGTGCTGAACCACGTCGGACAACGCCTGCAGAGCATCACCAGGGACCAGGACATCGTCGGACGCTTCGGCGGAGACGAGTTCGTGATGGTGACCCGGGGGTTGAGCAACGAGGCCGACGTCGCCCCCGTGGCGACTCGGATCCTCGAGACACTTCGCCGTCCTGCGGTCCTGTCGGACGAATCGACCCAGATGGTCTCGGGGAGCATCGGCATTTCCTTCGTCACCGGAACCGACGAGGCGACCGCCGAGAGTCTGCTCCGGGATGCCGACCTCGCCATGTACCGGGCGAAAGACGCCGGTGGTTCGTGCTTCGAGGTGTTTGACTCCGAACTCCGCGCCCAAGCTCTTGCCCGTTTGGAGATCGACCGCGAACTACGACGGGCGATCCGCACCGGTCAATTGGTCGTTCACTACCAGCCGATCGTCGATGTCCAGACCGGAAGAGTGGACCGCTTCGAGGCACTCGTCCGGTGGCAGCACCCGGTCCGCGGCATGATTCCGCCTGGCCAGTTCCTGTCGGTTGCGGCCGAGTCCGGTCTGATCGTCGATCTGGGCGAGCACGTACTCAGGGAGTCGTGTCGGCAAGTGGCGCTCTGGAGCACGGCGACCGGTCGGAAGATCCGCGTCTCGGTCAACGTCGCCGAACGCCAGTTGATCGACTCGAGTCTGGTCGCGACGGTCAAGCGCGTCCTTGCCGAGTCGGGCGTCGAGCCCGAGCAGCTCGAGCTGGAGATTACCGAAGACCTCCTCGTCGATCGGATGGGGAGCCATCTGAAGGTCCTTCGAGAGCTGGCAGCCATGGGCATCAAGCTCGCCATCGACGACTTCGGCACCAGCCGGGCCTCGCTCGGCCAGCTCAAGACCCTCGACATGGTGTCGACGTTGAAGATCGATCGGGCGTTCGTCATCGACGTTGCCACCGATTCGGTGGATCGCAAGATCATCACCGCCATCGTTGCCCTGGCCGAATCGGTCGGTATGGAGGTCGTGGTCGAAGGGGTCGAGTATGCAGACCAGGTGTCCGCCTTGCGTCAACTCGGCGTCGACCTGATCCAGGGGTTCTATTTCCAGCGCCCAGGACCGGCGGAGAAGGCGGTCAGCCTGCTGACCAAGACCTTTGCCGTCCCCGAGCCCGCCGACTTCGACGCCCCCGCCCCGGCTTGATCGGCGGCTGCGGAGCGGTCGATCTCAACCGTCCGACGAGGAGCCGCCGGCGCCCTGCCGGCCGAATTGGCTGCGCTGGACG